>DASWMB010000071.1:0-7775 GCA_036399955.1 Allosphingosinicella sp.
CCGAGATGGCTGCCCTGCTGCCGCTGATCGGCCGCGACGAAGCGGCGGCGAGGCTGCGCGCGGCCGCCCGCGGCTAGCGCGGCCGGCGCCGCGACCCGCCGCGCCGCGCCGCGCGGCACGCGTCCTCCGCTCCGTGCGTCCACGAAGCGGAGGACGCCGAGGCCGGCGAACCATCGTTTCACAATGTCAAAGACCCCGGATCGCTTCCGCTCTCCCGAGGGCGAATCGCCTTCGCGACTCGACCTGTCCTCTGTCTCAAAAGAATTCCTACAAAGCAAATTTCGCAGTTTTCCGCGTGTTTCTTTGGTTCGCTCACCTGCGCCTTCGCCGGCGCAGAGGCCGCTGACCTGGGCTCCGCGACGGCTGCCACAGCCGCTGCGCCCGATCTGTGCGGTGTCGTCCCGTGGCCGGGGCCGCAGCCCTACGTACGGTCGCGCGTCGGCGATCACGGGCAGCGCCGACCTGGCGCGATCCCGAAATGCTCATCGGCTGATCGGGGCCCCGGCGCCGCCTCAACCAAGCGCCGCGCCGGACGCTTCATGGCTAAGCTGCCACAGGGGATCTCCGAGGCGGAAGCGCGATCGAGCGGCCCGCGCGTGCTCCGACGACTTACCCGCGCCCGGGAACAAAATCGCTGCTGCAGATTTAGGGTATATTATAACATTACGAGACGTTATAACATGCCTGACGGGCCGGCGCCGATCGGCCCGCGATCTGCAGGAGATGGACGATGGCCGAAGCAGGTTTTCTCGAAGCGAAACGGATCCGGCCCGGAAGCGCCGCCGCCGTGATCCTCCTCCACGGCGCCGCGCTGGCCGCGCTGCTGATGGCGAAGGGCTATGTGCCGACGCCCCGCGACTTCACCGAGACCAAGATCATCGACGTTGCGCCGCCGCCGCCCCCGCCGCGGCCCGAGCCGCTGCCGCAGCCCCAGCGCCCGACGGAGCAGGTGACGAACTACACGACCACTCCGGTGCCGCGGCCGACGCCGAGCCCGTTCCAGGTGCCGCCGGCGCCCCCGGGGCCTCCGCCCGACCTCGATTCGCTGGCGGGCAACGAGGAGGTGCGAGGCGTTCCGGACGTCCCCCGCGCCGATCCCGTCCCCGATCCGCCGCGGCCGGCGCCGCCGGTGCGGGTCGAGCCGACCCTCGTCTCGGGCGACCTCCAGCCGCCTTATCCCACCTCCGAGCAGCGCGCGGAGCGTGAGGGGACGGTCGTGATCCGCCTTACGATCGGCACCAACGGCCGGGTCGTCGCCGCGCAGAAGGTGCGCGCCACCAGCGACGCCTTCTACACGGCGACCGAACGGCACGCCCTCGGCCGCTGGCGCTTCCGCCCGGCGACGCTCGACGGCCGCCCGGTCGAGGGGCGCAAGACGCTCACCGTCCACTTTCGCCTCGACGAGAGCTGAGCCGGCACGTGCCGAGCCGGACACTGGCGCGAGGGAGCGGTCCGCATTATCTAGGCGCGATGCCGCTCCCTCGCCCCGCCTCTCCGCGCGCCCTGATGCAGGACCTGCGCGCCTTCGCCGCCGAGCGCAGCAAGCACCAGTGGATCGCCATGTTCGTCGCGATCGCGATGCCGGCGGCGATCCTGGTCATGTTCTATTTCGACGGGCGCACCAACATCATGCCCGGCGAGCAGGTGATCTTCGTCGAGAGCTGGTCGGCCGAGCGGACGGACGAGGAGATCAGGGCCGCCCAGGAGGTCCGCCGGAAGGAGCGCGAAAAGGCCCAGGCCCAGCGCCAGCAGGAGTGGAAGGCCGTCGCCGATCGGCTGGGGATGGACCCGTAGACGCGCGCTGGATGCGGGCGGCCGTCGCGCTCGGCGAGCGCGGGCGCGGCCGCACGGCGCCGAACCCCAATGTCGGCTGCCTCGTCGTCAGGGAGGGCCGCGTCGTCGGCCGCGGCTGGACCCAGCCCGGCGGCCGCCCCCATGCCGAAGCAATGGCGCTGCTGGAGGCCGGCGAGGCGGCGCGCGGCGCCACCCTCTACGTCACGCTCGAACCCTGCGCCCATGACAGCGCCCGCGGCCCCGCCTGCGCCGATCTGATCGCCCTCGCCGCGCCGGCCCGCGTCGTCGTCGCCCTCCCCGATCCCGACCCGCGCACGAACGGCCGCGGCCTCGAGCGGCTGCGCTCGGCCCGGATCGAGGTGGAGGTCGGCGCCGCCGCCGCCGAAGCCGGACGCTCGATGGCCGGCTTCCTGATGAGGACTCGTCTCGGCCGCCCCTTCGTCACCCTGAAGCTCGCTTTGTCGCTCGACGGCCGGATCGCGCTCGCTTCGGGCGAGAGCCGCTGGATCACCGGCGAGGCCGCGCGCGCCCATGTCCACCTCGAGCGCGCCCGGGCCGACATGATCCTCGTCGGTCGCGGGACCTTCGAGGCCGACTCGCCCCGCCTCGACGTCCGGCTCGAGGGGCTGGAGGACCGCTCGCCCGCCCGCGCCGTCCTGACCCGAGGCGAGGCGCCCGAGGGCTGGACCGCGCTCCGCTCGCCCCAGGACGTGTCGGCTCTCGAAGGCGTCAACGACCTCTTCGTCGAGGGCGGCGCCGGCGCCGCCTCCGCCTTCCTCGCCGCCGACCTCGTCGACCGCCTCCTCCTCTACCGCGCGCCGATCCTGATCGGCGCGGGTAAGCCGGCCCTGGGCGACATCGGCCTCGCCTCGCTCGCCGACGCCCACGGCCGCTGGCGCCTCCACGACCGCCGCCCGCTCGGCGACGACCTCCTCGAGATTTTCGACCGCATCCGAGACCCGCTCCGTTCGGGCTGAGCCTGTCGAAGCCCCACAAACCGTTCGGGCTGAGCCTGTCGAAGCCCTGCCCTTTCTTCTTCCCGCCCGCCGCCACACCAAGGACAGGGCTTCGACAAGCTCGGCCCGAACGGCTAGTGAGCCCGCCATGTTCACCGGAATCATCACCGATGTCGGGCGCGTCGCCGCCGTCGAGCAGCGGGGCGACCTGCGCCTCAGGATCGCCTGCGGCTACGACATGGCAAGCGTCGATCTCGGCGCCTCGATCGCCTGCTCGGGCGTCTGCCTCACCGTCGTCGACAAGGGCGAGGACTGGTTCGCCGTCGACCTCTCGGCCGAGACGGTGAAGCGGAGCGCCCCCGGCCTCTGGGAGCAAGGCTCGCCGATCAACCTCGAGCGGGCGCTGAAGGTCGGCGACGAGCTCGGCGGCCACATCGTCACCGGACACGTAGACGGCCTCGGCGAAGTGGTCGGTGCCGAGCCGGTCGGCGGTTCGACTCGGCTGCGCATCGCGGGGGGCTCGGAGATCGCGCCGTATGTCGCCGCCAAGGGTTCCATCGCGCTCGACGGCGTCTCGCTCACCGTCAACGAGGTCGAGCCCACTTCCGACGGCGGCGTGATCTTCTCGGTCAACCTCATCCCGCACACGGCCGCCGAGACCAGCTTCGGCAGCGTCGAGCTGGCGCGCAAGGTCAATATCGAGATCGATATCCTCGCCCGCTATATCGGACGCCTGATGGAGCTTCGCGCCACGCCGGTGTGATATTCCTGCTTCAACATCACATTGCAATGTGATAGCGGGCGCCGCATGAGCACCCTGCTGATCGACCGCATCTCCGAGCTCGTCAATGCCGGCGACATGTCGCGCGCGGGTCTCGCCCGCGCCGCCGGGCTCCATCCCAATTCGCTGCGCAAGCTCGGCGATGCCGACTGGAACCCGACCGCGGACACGCTCCTCAAGCTCGAGAAGTTCCTCGCCTCGGGCAGCCGCGACGTGCTGGTCGGGCCGGAGCGGATCATCGACGAGGCGCGCAACGGCCGCATGTTCATCCTCGTCGACGATGAGGGCCGCGAGAATGAGGGGGACCTCGTCATCCCCGCGCAGATGGCGACGCCCGACGCGATCAACTTCATGGCCCGCCACGGCCGCGGCCTGATCTGCCTCGCGCTCACCAGGGAGCGGGTCGACGCGCTCGGCCTCCCCTTGATGTCGCGCCAGAACGGCACCCGCCACGAGACCGCCTTCACCGTCTCAATCGAGGCGAAGGAAGGGGTGACGACCGGCATCTCGGCCGCCGATCGCGCCCGCACCGTCGCCGTCGCGATCGACGCCTCGAAGGGCGCCGAGCATCTCGTCAGCCCGGGCCACGTCTTTCCGCTGGTGGCGCGCGACGGCGGCGTCCTCGTCCGCGCCGGCCACACCGAGGCCGCGGTCGACGTCTCCCGACTCGCCGGGCTCAACCCGTCAGGCGTGATCTGCGAGATCATGAAGGAGGACGGGACGATGGCGCGGCTCGCCGACCTCGTCGAGTTCGCGCAGCTCCACGGCCTCAAGATCGGCACCATCCGCGACCTCATCGCCTACCGCCTGGTGAAGGACCGGCTGGTCGAGCAGACCGCCGAAGCGCAATTCGAGAGCCGCTGGGGCGGCACCTGGATGGCGAAGACCTTCGTCAACAAGGCGTCGGGCACCGAGCAGATCGCGCTCGTCAAGGGCCGGGTCGATCCGGACAGGCCGACGCTGGTGCGGATGCACGCGCTATCGCTCTTCTCCGACGCCTTTGCCGAAGCGGGCACGCGCGGCGGCCTCCTCGAGGGCGCGATGAAGGCGATCTCCGAGGAAGGGTCGGGCGTGATCGTCGTGATCAACCGGCCCGTGCCCGATGCGCTGACGCAGTCGCTGAAGGTGCGCTCGGGCCAGGCCGAGCCGGGCGCGGTCGAGCAGATCCGGGACTATGGCGTCGGCGCCCAGATCCTGATGGCGCTCGGCGTCCACGACATGGTGCTCCTCACCAACAGCCACCACACGCCCGTCGCGCTCGGCGGCTACGGGCTTGCCATCGTCGGCGAGCGGCCGATCCCGCCGGTGGAGGGCTGAGATGGCGAAGCTGCTGATCGTCGAGGCGCGCTTCTACGACCATCTGAACGACCTCCTCCTCGAAGGCGCCCGGGCGGCGATCGAGGCGGAGGGGCATGCGCATGAGACGGTCACCGTCCCCGGCGCACTCGAAGTGCCGGCGGCGATCGCCCTCGCCTCCGAGACCGGCCGCTACGACGCCTTCGTCGCTCTCGGCGTCGTCATCCGCGGCGAGACCTATCATTTCGAGATCGTCGCCAATGAAAGCGCGCGCGGCATCATGGCGCTGACGCTCGACGGCCTCGCCATCGGCAACGGCATCCTCACCGTCGAGGACGAAGCCCAGGCCCTCGCCCGCGCGCGCCCCACCGAGAAGGACAAGGGCGGCGAAGCGGCCAAGGCGGCGCTCGCCATGCTCAAGCTGAAAGAGCGATTCGCCTAAATCCTCCCCGGGACGGGGTGGGGGACCATGCGAAGCTTGGTGGAGGGGGCCCAGCGCCCGTGCAGCTCGCTGCGCTCGCCCCCCTCCACCGCACTTCGTGCGGTCCCCCTCCCCGTGCCGGGGAGGAATCTGCGTGACTCTCGTCATCGTCGATGTCGGCTGCGGGAATATCGGATCGGGCGGGATCGCCTTCGAGCGGTTCGGGATCGCGGCGGTCGTAACGAGCGACGCGCGGGAGATCGCGGCGGCGGACAAGGTCGTGCTGCCGGGCGTCGGCGCGGCCGGCTTCGCTATGGAGCGCATCGAGGCGCTGGGGCTGAAGGACACGCTGCGTGCGCTGAAGCAGCCCGTGCTCGGCATCTGCCTTGGCATGCAGCTCCTGTTCGAGGCGAGCGAGGAGGAGGACACGGTGTGCCTCGGCGTCATCCCCGGCCGCGTTCGCCGGCTCGATGCCGCCCCGGGCCGGCCTGTGCCGCACATGGGCTGGAGCCGCCTCGAAGTCCGGGACGAGGCCTTCGGTCTCGCAACCGGCGACTATGTCTATTTCGCGCACAGCTATGCCTGCGAGGACGGCCCTGCGACCGCGGCGCGCGCCGAATATGGCCGGCCGATCCCGGCGTTGGTGCGGAGCGGCAACTTCACCGGCGCGCAGTTCCACCCGGAGCGCTCGGGCCCCGCCGGCGCCCGCTTGCTCGAGGCGTGGCTCGGCGCATGATCCTCTACCCTGCCATGGACCTGATGGGCGGCCGCGTCGTCCGGCTGGCGCAGGGCCGCTTCGAGGAGGCGACGACCTATCCCGCCGATCCGGCGCAGGCGCTCGCCGCCTTTGCGGAGGCGGGGGCGGAATGGGCGCATGTCGTCGATCTCGACGGCGCCCGGGCGCGTGCGCCGGTCCAGCACGATCTCCTCGCCGCGCTCGCCCGCGAGGCGCCGCTCAGCCTCCAGCTCGCCGGCGGCTTCCGGGAGCGCGCGCAACTCGCGCGGATGTTCGATGCGGGCGTCGCGCGGGTGGTGATCGGGAGCCTCGCCGTCTCCGACCCCGAGCAGGTGCGGGCGTTCCTCGACGAATTCGGCGCGGAGCGGATCACGCTGTCGCTCGACGTACGGCTCATGGACCGCGTGCCGATGGTGGCGGTGTCCGGGTGGAGCGAGGACAGCGGCGCGAGCCTCTGGGACGTCGCCGCGCTCTATCCGGAGGCGCGGCACCTGCTCCTCACCGACATCGGCCGCGACGGCATGCTCGCCGGGCCGAACTTCGCGCTGCTCGAAGAAGCCGGTGAGCGGCTGCCGGGGCTCGCGATCCAGGCATCGGGCGGCGTGTCGTCGCTCGCGGACCTGAAGCGCCTGCGCACCGCCGGCGCGATCGTCGGCAAGGCGCTGTGGGAAGGGCGGATCGATCTCGGGGAAGCGCTCGATGCCTGCCGCTAGGATCATCCCGTGCCTCGACGTCCGGGCTGGGCGGGTGGTGAAGGGCGTCCAGTTCCGCGACCACCGCGACGTCGGCGACATCGTCGAGCATGCGCTGCGCTACCGCGAGGAGGGCGCCGACGAGCTCGTCTTCTACGACATCGCGGCGAGCGCGGAGGGCCGCGGCCTGGATACCGGATGGGTGCGCCGGATCGCGCGGGTGATCGACATCCCGTTCGCGGTGGCGGGCGGCATCAGGAGCCGCGACGAGGCCGCGGCCTGCCTCGACGCCGGTGCCGACAAGGTCTCGATCAACTCGCCCGCGCTCGAGCGGCCGGCGCTGATCGAGGAGCTGGCGCGGGACTTCGGCAGCCAGTGCGTCGTCCTCGGTGTCGACAGCTTCGAAGCCGGCGGCGACTATCGCGTCAAGCAATATACCGGCTCGCCGGAGGCGACGCGCGACGCCGGCCGCCGCACCCTCGACTGGGTACGCGAAGCGACGCAGCGCGGGGCAGGGGAGATCGTGCTCAACTGCATGCGCCGCGACGGGGTGCGCACGGGCTACGACCTCCCCCACGTCCGCGCAGTCGTCGCAGCCGTGCCTGTCCCGGTCATCGCCTCCGGCGGCGCCGGCACGGCGGAGCATTTCCGCGACGCCTTCGCCGCCGGCGCCAGCGGCGCGCTCGCCGCGACGGTGTTCCACGACCGCCTCATCTCCATCCCCGATCTCAAGGAGTATCTTGCAGCATGCGGGATCGAAGTGCGCCGATGACCGAAGACGAATTCGAGGCGATCGCCTGGGACAAGATGGCGGGGCTGCTTCCGGCCGTGGTGCAGGACGCGGCGACGGGCCGCGTGCTGATGCTCGGCTACATGAACCGGATCGCGCTCGCCGCCACCCTGAGCTCGGGCAAGGTCACCTTTTACAGCCGCTCCAAACAGCGCCTCTGGCAGAAGGGCGAGACGAGCGGCAACGTCCTGCGCCTCGTCTCGGCCGCGGCCGATTGCGACGGCGACGCTCTCCTCGTCCGCGCCGGGCCGGAAGGGCCGACCTGCCATCTGGGTACTGGCAGCTGCTTCGGCGGGGAGGGGCTGGACG
>DASWMB010000072.1:0-7460 GCA_036399955.1 Allosphingosinicella sp.
GACTTCGCGCTCGGCTCGCCCGGCGGCGAGGAGGCGCGCAGCCCGGCGGCCGAGCAGGGCGAGATCCAGATCCGCGAGCTCGTCGCCCGGATCGAAGCCTATCGCCGCCAGAAGGAATCCGAGCCGCCGGCACCGCTGCCGGAGCCCGAGCCCGCGGAAGACGAGGCCGATCCCGCCGACGGCTTCCGCTGGGAGTGCGGCTCCGACGGGCTGGTCCTGTGGGTCGACGGTGCGCCGCGCGGTCCGCTGGTCGGCCAGAGCATCGCCTCGATCGCCGAGCGCGGCCAGCATGGCGTCGACGGCCAGGCGGCAGGCGCGTTCGAGAAGCGCTCGCCCTTCCGCGACGCCCGCTTCAGCGTCGCCGGCGACGGCCCTGCATCGGGCGACTGGCGCATGTCCGGGGTCCCCTTCTTCGATCCCCATCGCGGCAATTTCCTCGGCTATCGCGGCAGCGCCCGCCGGCCGCGGCTCGACGAGGTGGCGAGGAGCGGCGGCGACGGGCAGGGGGGCGGCGTCTTCGGCACGCAGCTTCCCGCCGATTCCCTGCGCCAGCTGATCCACGAGCTGCGCACGCCGCTCAACGCCATCGTCGGCTTCGCCGAGATGATCGACGGCCAGTATATGGGCCCGGCGGAGGAGAGCTACCGCGACCGCGCCGCCGACATCATGGAGCAGGCGCGCCGCCTCCTCACCGCCGTCGACGATCTCGATACCGCCGCCCGGATCGAGACCAGCCGGCTCGAGCTCGACGACAGCGCGATCGACGCCGTCGCCCTGCTCTGCCGCCTCCACGACAGCTACGAGCGCGTCGCCGGGCAGCGCCGCGCGAGCATCGCCATCGAGATCGCCCGCAACCTGCCGCCGGCGCGGGTCGAGGCGGCGGCGGCCGAGCGGATGTTCTCCCGCCTCCTCGCCGCCACCATCGGCCTCGCCCGCGAAGGCGAGATCATCTCGGCCACGATGACTTTGCGCACCCTCGGCGGCGAGCGCATGCTCTGCCTCGCCATCGACCGGCCGGAGGCGATCCGGGGGATGGACGAGCCGGCGCTGCTCGATCCCGGTTACAGCCCGGACGGAGACTGGCCCGGAGCGCCGGTCCTCGGCCTCGGCTTCTCGCTCCGCCTCGTGCGCAACCTCGCCGAGGCCGTCGGCGGCGCGCTGGTCGTTGGCGAGGAGCGCTTGTCGCTCTATCTTCCGCCGCACGAGCCCGCCGAACGGACCGCGGGCCAGGGCGGCGAAGGCAAAGGGTGACGGGGGGAACGGAGCTTATATCGGAGGATGCAGGCCGCGGGGCCGGCCGGCTCGACCGGCCGCCGCCGCCGGGCGCCTATATCGATTTGCCCGAAAGCTTCGGCCGCCGCTTCGCGATCTTCGTCGACACCGAGGAGGAGTTCGACTGGTCGAAGCCGCCGACCCGCGACCAGCACGGCACCAGCGCCGCGGAATCGCTCCCCAAGGTCCACCGCCGCCTGCGCGAAGCCGGGGTTCAGCCCGCTTATCTGATCGACTGGCCGATCGCGTCGGACCTGCGCTGCGTCGCCACCCTGCGGGACTATGTCGAGGGCGGCGAATGCGCGGTCGGGACGCAGCTCCACCCCTGGGTCAACCCGCCCTTCGACGAAGAACTCAGCCGTATCAACAGCTTCGCCGGCAACCTTCCCGAAGCGTTGGAACGAGCCAAGCTGCTCCGCCTGACCGCGAAGATCGAGGAGGGCTTCGGCCGCCGCCCGATCGTCTACCGCGCCGGGCGCTACGGCGTGGGGCCCAACACCGCCCGGCTCCTCGCCGAAGCCGGCTACGAAGCGGACGCGTCGGTCCGTCCGCTCCACGACTACAGCCGCGAGGGCGGGCCGGACTTCAGCGGCTTCGAGCCGCGCCCATTCCGCGTCGGCGGCCTCGTCGAGCTGCCGCTCACCGTCGCCTATACCGGCCGCCTGCGCCGGCTGGGCCGGCCGCTCTACGGCCGCGCCGGCCGCGTTCCGCGCGCCCGCGGCGTCCTCGCCCGCGCCGGCCTGCTCAGCCGCATCGCGCTGACGCCGGAGGGGATGCCGCTGGCCGAAGCCAAGGAGGCGGCCGAACGGCTGCTCGGCGACGGCCTCAGGCTGTTCAGCATCTCCTTCCATTCCCCCTCGGTCGAGCCCGGCCACACCCCCTATGTGCGCGACGAGGCGGACCTCGCCTCCTTCTATCGCTGGTGGGACGGCATGTTCGATCTCTTCGCCCGCCACGGCGTCGAGCCCGCGTCGCTGGAGGAGATCCTCGCCGCCACGCGCGCGGCGGCCTGCGTGGGCGCGCCCGAGGCTGGCGCTCGGCCCTAGGCTCGGCTATCCGGCGCGGCAGGTGGGGCCTGTAGCTCAACGGTAGAGCCGGCCGCTCATAACGGCTAGGTTGGGGGTTCGAATCCCTCCGGGCCCACTCATTTCGATCGAAGTGGTACTTCGATCGAGGAGGGACAGAGGGAGCATCTCCTCTTCCTTCCTGCCCCGGGTCAAAGTACCACTTTGACCCGACACGTCGGGGAGTAGCGCAGCCTGGTAGCGCATCTGCTTTGGGAGCAGAGGGTCGCAGGTTCGAATCCTGTCTCCCCGACCATTTCTCCGGCAAGGCCAGGCCCGACGGAAAATCGAGGCGGCTTCTGCGTTGAGGCGGATGTGCCCCGCTATTTCTTCAATGTCTGCAGCGACGAGTGCGAGGAGATCGACCTCGTCGGCAGGAGCTGCCCGAACGACGTCGCCGCGCTCCATCAGGCGCTCAGCACGGCAAGCGCCGTCCTGCAGAGGAGGATGGCGCGCGACGGCTTCTGCCCGAGAGGGTCGATCGAGGTCGAGGACGAGCGGCACCGCACCGTCCTGACCCTGCCGCTCAGGGCCGCTGCCTATTGAAGCGCTTCGCCAGGCACAGCCGCGCGCCCCCGGAACGGATCGGCGGGAGATGCGCTAAACGGCACGGGCGTGCGGTGCCTCTTCAGAAGGATTGAACATGACCGACAAGCAGAGTGCGACGCTGTACCGGATGGTGCTCCCGGACCATGAATGCCCGTTCGGCGTCCGCGCCAGGCAGATGCTGGAAGGAGCCGGTTACGAGATCGACGAGCGGATTCTCGGCTCCCGCGAGGAGGTGAACGCTTTCAAGGCGGAGCAGGGCGTCTCGACCACGCCGCAGGTGTTCATCGCCGGCGAGCGGGTCGGCGGCAGCGATGCCCTCGAGGCCTATCTGGCGCGGGGCTGAGCCGGCGTGCCGCCCGCCGATCCGGTCATCCTCTATGCGGGCGAGAAGGAGACGGTCGCGCGCCGCCTGCACGAGGCGCTCGTCGCCGCCGGCTATCCCGCCGCGCTGAGCCGCATCGGGTCCGACGCCGGAGAGATCGACAGCGTCCGGCGATCGGGCGCCGTGATCGTCATCTGGTCGAAGGCGCTGATGTCGCCCGGGCCGACGGTCGCGGCGATCGATGCGGCCCGCCAGCGCGGAACGCTGATCGAAGCCTCGGCCGACGGCATCGCTCCGATCCCGAGCCTCGACGACAATCGCGTCGCCTTGCTCTCGGGCTGGCGCGGCGAGCCCCACCACCCGGGCTGGCAGAGAATCCTCGCCGAGCTGAAGCGACTGTGCGGCGCGCCCGCCACGGTGGCTCCCCAACGCCGCAGCGTTGCCGCCGCCGCTCCGGCGGCCGCGCCTGGCGCTGCTCCGGCGGCGACCCCTCGGACGCCGATACGCGCCACGACCCTGGCGGTGGTCGGCGCCGTCCTCCTGCTCTTCGTCGGCGTCGCGGCCGCCGCCTTGATCGGGAGAAGCGACGCACCCGCGCCGCAGCGAGAGACCGTCGCCAGTGTCACGCCCCAGTCCGCCGCGCCTGTCCGGCAAGCCGCCGCTCCCCTTGCCGCGGTGCCGGCGCCGGAGCCGGCGCCGGTCGCGGCTCCCGTCACCGAACGCGTCGCGAGCGAGGTCCAGTCGGTGCCTGCGGTGGAGCAGCCGAGGCGCGTGCAGACCGCGACCGCGCGCCCCGTCAAAGCCCGTTCCGTTCCCGCACCGCAACGCGAGCCCGCGAGCCGTTACCGCAATGCGCGCAACATGCGCCTGTTCTGCGCGGGAAGCGGCCGTTCGACGCCGCAATGCCGCAGCTTCCGCCGCGCCGCCGGAAGCGCGTCGGCGGCCACCGCGCCGTCCCGGTCGCAGGCGCCGGTCCGCTACAGGAATGCGCGGAACATGCGCCGGTTCTGCGACGGCGCCGGCCGCGACACGTCGCAGTGCCGCCTGTTCCGGAGCCGTACGGCCAGCCGCTGAGCCCCGACGTGCAGGCTCAGCGGCGCGGCTCGACGGGGCCGAAGCTGCCCGGCGCCTCGGCCGCCACCGCGAGCATCGCCGTCCAGGCGGCGACGTTCTGCCGCAATTGCTCCGGATCGACCTTGTCGAGCGTGTCGTCGGGCGTGTGGTGGAGATCGAAATAGCGGGTGCCGTCCTGGTTGAGCTGGATCGTCGGCACGCCCGAGGCCGAGAGCGGGCCGATGTCGGAGCCGCTCGCTTCCGTCACCGAGCCGCGGACGATGCCGAGCGGGAACAGGAGGCGCGCGATCTCGTCGACCACCGGCCGCGCCGCCGGGTTGAGCCGGCTGTCGAAGCGCCAGACGCGGTCGGCGCCGAAATCGCTCTCGGCGATCGCGGCATGGTTGTCGCGGCCGTGGCGGCGCAGATAGTCGTAGCCCCCGAAGAGGCCGACCTCCTCGGCGCCGAACCAGACGACGCGGATGGTGCGGAGCGGGCGACCCGCCTGCATGATCCGGTGCGCCGCGGCGGCGACGATGCCGCAGCCGGCCGCATCGTCGAACGCGCCGGTGCCGAGGTCCCAGCTGTCGAGATGGCAGCCGACGAGGACGATGCCCGCGTTCGGATCGCGCCCTGGGACATCGGCGAAGACGTTGCCGGACTGGCGGCGGCCGATGTTGCGGGGGGTGAGGGTGAGGCTCATCCGCACAGGGCGGTCTCCGGCGCGGCGCAGGATGCGCTGGAGCTGCTCGGCATCCGGGAGCGCGAGCGCGGCGGCGGGGATCGGGCGGACGCCCTCGGCCCAGGTCTGGACGCCGGTATGCGGGTTCCTGTGATAGTCGGTGCCGATCGAGCGGATGACGATCGCGGCGGCGCCCTTGCGGCTGGCGATCGACGGGCCTTCCCGGCGGGCACGGCCGAAATAGCCGTAGCCCGAGCCGTCCTGGGTCGCCACCATCGCGTGGCTGACGAAGACGATCCTGCCGCGCACCGCGCTGTCCGGCGCGCGCTCGAGGTCCTCGACCGTGTCGAAGCCGACGACCTCGGCCGTGAGCCCGCGCGCCGGCGTCGCGCCGCTGTTGCCGAGCGCGGTGAGGACGAGGGGCTGCGGGAAGGGTGAGACGATCTCGGCCCGCTCCTCGCCGCGCACCCACACCGGCATGTCGAACGTCTCCACCCGCACGTTGGAGAAGCCGAGCGCGCCGAGGCGGCGCACGGCCCAGTCGCGCGCCCGCGCCTCGGCCTCGGTGCCGGCGAGCCGCGGCCCGACCTCGGTGGTGAGGTCCTCAGTGATCGACCAGGCGATCGTGTCGCTGCGCAGCGCCTCGTCGCGAAGCTGCGCGGCGCGCTCGCGAATCGACCCGGCAGGCGGCGATGCGGGTTGGGGCTGGGCGAAGGCGGGAAGGGCGGCGGCGATGGCGGCGGCGAGCAGCGCCGGCCTCATCAAGGATTTGCGCGTCATGTGAGCTGTTCCGGGACAGAGGGAGGATTTGTCCCATGGCAGCACAGACTTGCGGGCACAAGCGGGCCCGAAAGGGCTCCACGCGCGGCCGTTCCTCGTCGATAGTCGCCCGCCTCGAGGGAGGACAGGATGGCGACGATCTTTGCACCCGCGGCCGCGGTAGCCCCTTCCCGGGGGCGCCGGCTGGACGTCTTAGCGGAGGCGCGCTGGGTGGTGCCGGCGATCCTCGCCACGGGGCTCCTCGCGCGGCTGCTCGTCATCCTGCTGCTCCCGCAGGCGCTGGCGTCCGACGGGCAATATTATTTCGATCGCGCGGTCGAGCTCGCCGCCGGCCTCGGCTACCAGGAAGAAGGGCATCCGACCGCCTTCTGGCCGGTCGGCTATCCGGCGCTGCTCGCCGGCTCGATGCTGCTCTTCGGCCCCAATCTGGTCGGGCCGATGCTGCTCAACCTCGTCGCCGCCGCCGCGACCCTCTGGCTCGTCCTCTGGTTCGGGCGGCGCCTGGGCGGCAGCGAGGCGGCGGGGCGGCTCGGCGCGCTCCTCTATGCCGTCTATCCCGCCCATATCGCTTATACCGGCGCGGCGCTGGGCGAAGTGGTGACGACGGCGCTCACCATGGCGGCGTTCGCGCTCCTCGTCGCCGGGCGGCGCAGCTGGCTGCGGCTCGCCGCGGCGGGACTGCTGTTCGGCCTCGTCACCTTGATGCGGCCGCAGGTGATGCTCTTCCCGGCCGGCGCGATCGTCGCGCTGCTGATCGTCTACCGCGACTTCGGCTGGCGGGACGCGGTGAAGGCGGCGCTCGCGGTGCACCTTGCGCTGTTCGCCGCCGTGCTCCCCTGGAGCGCGCGCAACACCGCGGTCCTCGGCGAGTTCGTCCTCGTCTCCACCAATGGCGGCATCGCGCTCCAGGCAGGCGCGAACGATCTCGCCGACGGCGACCATTTCGCGGTCTACCGCTCGCCGCTCGCCGCCGAGATCGGCGTGCCCTGGGAGGAGCGCGTGACCCGCCAGCTCGAGGTCGACGCGCGCCTGAAGCAGATGGCGCGGCAGTGGATCGCGCAGAATCCCGTCCGCTGGGCGGCGCTCGGCTTCAGGAAGGTCTCTATCCTCTGGCACAAGGACAGCGACGGCTTCTGGCGCCTCAAGGACGGGCGGCCGGAGATGGAGGGGGCGCTCACCGCCGCGCAATGGGCGAACCAGCTCTTCTACGTCGGCCTGCTGGCCCTGTCCCTGTTCTGCTTCATCGCGGCGGCCGGCGCGGTGCTGCGCCGGGACGACCGGCTGAAGCCGCTCGCGCTGCTCTTCTGCATGCCGGTCTTCGTCACCTTGCTCGCCTTCGTCTTCAGCGGGCAGATACGCTACCATTTCCCGGCCATGCCGTTCCTCACGGTTGCGGCGGCCTGGTCGCTGGCGCATTTCGCGCGTTTGCGCTTTGGAGCCGAAGCCACTAGGTAAGCGCTCGATTTCCCGAGAGACTTTGGAGAGCGAGCGCCGCCATGGCCGCACAGTATAGCTTCGTCATGAAGAACCTGACCAAGACCTTCCCCGGTCAGGCGAAACCCATCTTGAACAACGTCCACCTGCAATTCTATCCGGACGCCAAGATCGCCATCATCGGCCCGAACGGCTCGGGCAAGTCGACCCTGATGAAGATCATGGCCGGCCGCGACACGGAATTCTCCGGCGAGGCCTGGCCGGGTGAGCATATCCGCGTCGGCTATCTCGAGCAGGAACCGCA
>DASWMB010000073.1:0-4356 GCA_036399955.1 Allosphingosinicella sp.
CACCGGCAGCGCGCCGACCCAGGGCTCGGCGCCGGTTCGCGGCCCGGGCACCGGCAGCGGCGGCGTCGGCACCGGGACGGGCAGCGGCGCCGGCGGGGACGGCCCCGGCGGCGGCGGCGAGGGCGGCTATGGCGACGGCCGCGGCCTCAGCCCGCCGCGCTGGCGGCGCGGGCGCCTGCGCGACAGCGACTATCCGCCAGGGCTCGGCGAGGCCGGAATCTACGGCCGCGTCCACATCCGCTACGTCGTCGAGACCGACGGGAGCGTCTCGAACTGCACAATCACCCGCTCGAGCGGCAGCGACATGCTCGATCGCACCACCTGCGACCTCATCGAGCAGCGCTTCCGCTACGATCCCGCCCGCGACCGCTACGGCCGCCCGATCCGCTCCAACCTCATCGAAAGCTACGAATGGCTGGTCGAGGACGAGCCCGAGGAGCGCGAACCGCCGCGCTCTCGGCGGCGGCGAGGATTCTAGCGGCCGCGCTCAGGTTCCCGGTTGCCCGGCTTCCCGCCCTGGCCTAGCCGTTCGCGCGTGAGTCCCGCCTCCGTCGATCGTTCCGAAGCCCCGGCCCTGGCCACAGCCGAGCGGCTCGCCGCCGAGGGGCGCGCCGCCGACGCGCTGGCGCTTGCCTGGCGGGCGCTCGACGCCGCGCCCGCAGGGCCGGCCAGACGGCTCGTCGCCGGGCTGCTCAAGGCGCATCCGAGCCTTGCCGCGAGCGAGCGGCGCGACGATCTTGCGCGCCTCGTCGCCGATCCCGAGCTCAATCCGACGCCGCTCGCCAAGGCGGCATGGACCCTGCTCCTCCGCGAGGGCCTGCTCGAATGCGGCCCCGCCGCCGTCGAGGCCGACGCGCTCGCCCTGCGCCTGCTCGAGGAGACGTTCGTCACGCTGCTCGACGCGGAGCTCGGCCTCACCGCCCTGCGACGCGAGCTTCTCCTCGGCGGCGGCTGCCGCGACCATCCGCGGCTGGCGCAGGCGCTCGTCCGCCAGGCCGCGCACAATGGAGGCGCGTGGTGGTTCGAGGAAGACGAGCGTGCACGCCTCGCCGAAACGCCCGGCTTCGCCGCCGCCTTCCTGCCGCCGCGCCGCCAAAGCGAGGGGGGCGCCTCGTTCGACGACGCGGTCACCGCCAAGGTCGCCGACCAGTATCGCGCCTGGCCCTATCCGGCATGGACGCGGATCAATCGCCAGGAACCGACGACGCTGACGGAGGCCGTCGCCAAGGTCGACCCCGGCGGCCTTCCGGTCCCGCGCGACGCCCGCGTGCTGGTCGCGGGCTGCGGCACCGGCCGCGACGCGGCGATCTTCGCCCGCCGCTATCCCCACGCCCGGATCACCGCGATCGACCTCAGCGAGACCTCGCTGGCGGAGGCGGAGGAGCGCTGCGCCGGCCTCGGCGTCGAATTCCGCCAGCTCGACCTCCATCGCGTGGCCGAGCTCGGCCGGCGGTTCGACTTCATCACCTGCAGCGGCGTCCTCCACCATCTCCCCGACCCCGAGGCCGGCTGGGCGGCGCTGGCGGAGGTGCTGAAGCCGGGCGGCGTGTTGCGCGTCCTGGTCTACAGCCGCATCGCGCGCCTCAGGGTGCGCGCCGCCCGCACCTACGTCGCCGACCTCGTCGACCGGCCGGTCACCGACGACCTGCTGCGGGCGGTGCGGCGGCGGCTGATCGAAAAGGCGCCGCTGCTCCTGTCCGCCTCGCGCGATTTCTACACGCTCGGCGGCATTCACGACCTCCTGCTCCACCGCCACGAGGATCCGTTCGACGTGCCGCGCATCCGCCGCGCGATCGACCGGCTCGGCTTCACCCTGCTCGCCTTCGTGCTGCCGACGCCCGAGGACCGCGCGCGCTACCTCGGCGAGCATCCCGAGGACCCGCTGCTGCGGAGCTATGAAGGCTGGGCCGCGCTCGAGAAGAAGGCGCCGTTCATGTTCGCGCGGATGTACGAATTCTGGTGCAGGAAGCAGGGCCGCGCCGGCTGAAAGCTTGCGGAGCCGGCCGCCCTTCTCTAGCCGTTCGAGGTGACCGAGAGCCCCCTCCCCGCCACGTCGCACGAGCCGCCTTATCTGCGCGGCCTCAACCCGCCGCAGCGGGAAGCCGTCGAGACGCTCGACGGGCCGGTGCTGGTGCTCGCCGGCGCCGGCACGGGCAAGACCGCCGCGCTCACCGCCCGCCTCGCCCATATCGTCGCCACCCGCCGCGCCTGGCCGTCCGAGATCCTCTCCGTCACCTTCACCAACAAGGCGGCGCGGGAGATGAAGGAGCGGGTCGGCCGCATCATCGGCCCCGCGGTCGAGAGCATGCCCTGGCTCGGCACCTTCCACTCGATCTGCGCCAAGATGCTGCGCCGCCATGCCGAGCTGGTCGGCCTCCAGTCCAACTTCACCATCCTCGACACGGACGACCAGCTCAGGGTCCTCAAGCAGCTCATCGCCGCCGCCGACGTGGACGAGAAACGCTGGCCCGCCCGCGCGCTCGCCGGCCTCATCGACCGCTGGAAGAACAAGGGCTGGGGCCCCGGCCAGATCGATGCCGGCGAGGCGGAGGCCTATGCCAACGGCAAGAGCGCGGAGCTCTACGCGCAGTATCAGGCGCGCCTCAGGACGTTGAACGCCTGCGACTTCGGCGATCTCCTGCTCCACATGCTGACGATCCTCAAGGAGCACCGCGACGTCCTCGAGCACTACCAGCAGCGCTTCCGCTACATCCTCGTCGACGAATATCAGGACACCAACCAGAGCCAGTATCTCTGGCTCCGTCTCCTCGCGCAGGAGAGGAAGAACATCTGCTGCGTCGGCGACGACGACCAGTCGATCTATTCCTGGCGCGGCGCCGAGGTCGCCAACATCCTGCGCTTCGAGAAGGACTTCCCGGGCGCGAAGATCATCCGCCTCGAGCAGAATTACCGCTCGACGCCGCACATCCTCGCCGCCGCCTCCGGCCTCATCGCCCACAATGGCGGCCGGCTCGGCAAGACCTTGTGGACCGAGGAGGGCGAGGGCGAGAAGGTGAAGGTCGTCGGCGTCTGGGACGGGCCGGAGGAAGCGCGGCGGATCGGCGAGGAGATCGAGGGGCTCCAGCGCCGCGGCGGGCGGATAGACGACACGGCGATCCTGGTGCGCGCCCAGTTCCAGACCCGCGAGTTCGAGGACCGGTTCATCTCGATCGGCCTCCCCTACCGGATCGTCGGCGGCTTCCGCTTCTACGAGCGCGCCGAGATCCGCGACGCGCTCGCCTACCTTCGCCTCATCGCCCAGCCGGCGGACGACCTCGCCTTCGAGCGCATCGTCAACGTCCCCAAGCGCGGCCTCGGCGACAAGGCCGTCGCCAAGATCCACAGCCTCGCCCGCGCCCAGGGCGCGCCGCTGATGAACGCCGCGGCGACGATCCTCGACACCGACGAGCTGACCGGCGCCGCGCGCCGATCCTTGGGCAACCTCGTCGGCGACTTCGCCCGCTGGCGCGCGCGCCTCGGCGAGCTCCCCCACCCCGAGCTCGCCCGCCTGGTCCTCGACGAGAGCGGCTATACCGCCATGCTCCAGGCGGACCGCTCGGCCGAAAGCGCCGGCCGGCTCGAAAACCTCACCGAGCTCACCCGCGCGATGGAGGAATACGAAACCCTCGGCGCGTTCCTGGAGCACGTCTCGCTGGTGATGGAGAACGATGCCGAGCGGGACGTGGAGAAGGTCACGATCATGACCATCCATGCCGCCAAGGGCCTCGAATTCGGCACGATCTTCCTCGCCGGCTGGGAGGAAGGCGTCTTCCCCTCGCAGCGCGCGCTCGACGAGGGCGGCCATGCCAGCCTCGAGGAGGAGCGCCGCCTCGCCTACGTCGCGATCACAAGAGCGCGGCGCAAATGCTTCATCTTCCACGCCGCCAACCGCCGCATCTACGGCCAGTGGACGAGCTCGATCCCGTCGCGCTTCGTCGCCGAGCTCCCCGAGCCCCATGTCGAGCACGAGCAGACGATGACCGGCGGCGAGAGCCTGTGGCGCGCCAACTGGTCGGAGCGCGCGGACCCCTTCGCCGACGTCTCGAGAGGCACCGGCCGCGGCCCCGGCTGGCAGCGCGCCGCCACCGGCGGCGGCTTCGAGCGCACGCCCCCCCGCGTCATGGAAGTCCGCGCCAGCGCTATCAGCCTAGGCAACCCCGGCCGAGGCGACATCGCGCTCGGCCAGCGCGTCTTCCACTCCAAGTTCGGTTACGGAACGGTGGCGGAGATCGAAGGCAACAAGCTCGAGATCGACTTCGAACATGCAGGCCGCAAGCGGGTGCTCGACAGCTTCGTCAGCCTCGGCTGAGCGGAACCGCGCTGGCGCGGTGCCGGTTGGTGCCGGCATGTCTGAGA
>DASWMB010000074.1:0-5441 GCA_036399955.1 Allosphingosinicella sp.
CCCTCCCTCTCCCGCAAGCGGGAGAGGGTCTCATCATCCTCGCCCACCGCGTCGGCAATCGCCAGCTGATCGCCGCCGCCTGCCCCCAGGCGCGCGCGCTCGGCCTCGCGGCCGGCATGCCCGTCACCCAGGCCCGCGCGCTCGTCCCTGGTCTCGACATCCGCGAGGCCGAGCCCGAAGCCGACGCCGCTTTCCTCGAAGGCCTGGCGCTCTTCGCCGCGCGGCGCTGGAGCCCGCGCGCCGCCGTCTCGCCGCCCGACGGCCTGTTCCTCGATCTGAGCGGCGTCGCGCACCTGTTCGGCGGGGAAGAGGCGATGTGCCGGCGCATCCTCACCTTCTGCGCCCGCGCCGGCTTCACGGCGCGGATCGCCGTCGCCGGCACTTACGGCGCCGCGCATGCGCTCGCCCGCTTCTCTGGCCGGCCGATCGCCCGCTGCTCGAACGGCGGCGAGGCGGACGCGGTCGCGCCGATGCCGCTCGCCGCGCTTCGCCTGAGCGAGGACGCGCTCGGCGCCGCCCGGCGGCTGGGGCTGGAGACGGTCGGCGAGCTCATCGCCATGCCGCGCGCGCCGCTCCAGCGCCGCTTCGGCAAGGCGCTGGTCGAGCGGCTGGACCAGGCGCTCGGCCGCGCCTGCGAGGCGATCGATCCGGTCGTCCCCGAGGAGGCGCCCATGGCCGAGCTCCGCTTCGCCGAGCCGATCGCCGGCGCCGATGCGATCGCCGAGGCGCTCGGCCGGTTGATGGCGGAGCTGACGGAGACGCTCGGCCGCCGCGCGCTCGGCGCCCGCCGCCTCGTCCTCCTGTGCCTGCGCGTCGACAATGAGGAGCAGAGGATCGCGATCGGCACCGCGCGGGCGACCCGAGACCGCGCGCACCTCCTCCGGCTGATGCTGCCCAGGATCGAGGAGATCGATCCCGGCTTCGGCATCGAGACGATGCGCCTTATCGCCGCCCGCGCCGAGCCGCTCGCGCCGCAGCCGGTAGAAGGCGAGCTCGCCGGCGAGCGGCCGGCGCCGGACCTCTCCTTCCTGGTCGATCGCCTCGCCGGCCGCCTCGGCGCGCGGCGGCTGTTCCGGATCGGCGCCGTCGAAAGCGACGTGCCGGAGCGCAGCGTCCGCCGCGTCGCACCTCTTGCCGCACCTGCTCAGTGGCCGCGCTGGCCGCGCCCGGTGCGTCTGCTCTCGCCGCCCGAGCGGGTCGACAATGTCGTCGCCTTGCTCCCCGACCTGCCGCCCCGCCGCTTCAGCTGGCGCGGCCGCGCCTACAGCGTGCGCGCTGCCGACGGCCCGGAGCGGATCCACGGCGAATGGTGGCGCGCCCGCGCCGAGGCCGATGCCGTGCGCGACTATTTCCAGGTCGAGGACGAGGACGGCGCCCGCTTCTGGCTGTTCCGGAGAGGCGACGGGGTGGACGGCCGCACCGGCGACCTCAGCTGGTACCTCCATGGAGTGTTCGGGTGATTACCCCTCTCCCGCAAGCGGGAGAGGGAGGGGCCCGCCGCCGAAGGCGGTGGGAGGGTGAGGGTCTGTCTTTCTTTGGAGAAGAAGACCCTCACCCCACCCTCTCCCGCAAGCGGGAGAGGGAGTAAGAAGCCATGTACACCGAGCTCCACACAACCACGCATTTCAGCTTCCTGCGCGGCGCCTCCTCGCCGGACGAGCTGTTCGCGGCCGCGGCCCTGCTCGGCCTGCCGGCGCTCGGCGTCGCCGACAGGAACTCCGTCGCCGGCATCGTCCGCGCCTGGGAAGCGGCCAAGGCGACCGGCGTGCGCCTCATCCCCGGCTGCCGGCTCGACCTTGCGGACGGCACCAGCCTCCTCGCCTACCCGATCGACCGCCCCGGCTGGTCGCGGCTCACCCGCCTGCTCTCGATCGGCAAGGCGCGCGCGGGCAAGGGCAAATGCGAGCTCCACTGGCCGGACATCGAGGCGCATTCGGAAGGCCTCGTCGCGATCCACCTCCCCGGCGAGGCCGACGAAGCCAACGCCGCCTTGCTCGAGCGCGTCCGCCGCACCTTCGGCGACCGCGGCTGGCAGGCGCTGGCGATGCGGCGGCGGCCGGGCGACGCGGTCCGGCTCCAGGCGCTCGATGCGCAGGCGGCGCAGGCGGGCGTCGGATCGGTCGCGACCGGCGACATCCTCTACCATTCGCCCGACCGCCGCATGCTCCAGGACGTGGTCACCGCCATCCGCGAGAAGTGCACGATCGACGAGCTCGGCTTCCGCCGCGAGCGCCACGCCGACCGGCACCTCAAGGGTCCGGACGAGATGGCGCGCCGCTTCGCTCTTTATCCTCACGCCGTCGCCGCCACCGAGGAGATCGCGCGGCGCTGCACCTTCGATCTGAAGGAGCTTCGCTACCAATATCCCAAGGAAGCCGTGATCCCCGGCCTCAGTCCGCAGCAGGCGCTGGAGAAGCTCTCCTGGGACGCCGCCCGCGCCAAGCACCCGGAAGGGGTCCCGCAGGCGCTCGACCGCCAGCTCCGCCACGAGCTGAAGCTGATCGGCGAGCTCGCCTACGCCCCTTATTTCCTCACCGTCTTTTCGATCGTGAACTTCGCGCGATCGAAAGGCATCCTCTGCCAGGGCCGCGGCTCGGCGGCGAACTCCTGCGTCTGCTTCCTGCTCGGCATCACCTCGATCGATCCGATCCAGCACGAGCTTCTGTTCGAGCGCTTCGTCTCGTCCGAGCGCAAGGAGCCGCCCGACATCGACGTCGATTTCGAGCATGAGCGGCGCGAGGAGGTGATCCAGTGGATCTACGAGACCTACGGCCACCACCGCGCCGCCCTCACCGCCGTGGTCTCGCGCTACCGCTCCCGCGGGGCGGTGCGCGAGGTGGGGAAAGCGCTCGGCCTGCCGGAGGATCTGACGGCGGCGCTGGCGGGGCAGGTCTGGGGCTGGTCCAACGACGGCGTCGCCGAGCGCCACGCCGCCGAGCTCGGCCTCGACCTCTCGGACGAGCGCCTCAGCCTCACTCTCGACCTCGCCCGCCAGCTGATCGGCTTCCCGCGCCACCTCTCCCAGCATCCCGGCGGCTTCGTCCTCACCCAGGACCGGCTCGACGATCTCGTCCCGATCGAACCGGCGGCGATGGCGGACCGGCGCGTCATCGAATGGGACAAGGACGATATCGACGCCCTGGGCTTCATGAAGGTCGACGTGCTCGGCCTCGGCATGCTCGGCTGCATGCGCCGCGCCTTCGGCCTGCTCGCCGATCACAAGGGGATCGGGATCGGCATGGCCGACCTCCAGAAGGACGATCCGGCCGTCTACGAGATGATCCAGAAGGCGGACACGCTGGGCGTCTTCCAGATCGAGAGCCGCGCGCAGATGAACATGCTGCCGCGGATGAAGCCGAGGGAATTCTACGATCTCGTCATAGAGGTCGCGATCGTCCGCCCCGGCCCGATCCAGGGCGATATGGTGCATCCCTATCTCAGGCGCCGGGAGGGGAAGGAGCCGGTCGAATATCCGTCCGACGAGCTGCGCCAGGTGCTCGGCAAGACGCTTGGCGTCCCGCTCTTCCAGGAGCAGGCGATGAAGGTCGCGATCGTCGGCGCCGGCTTCTCCGCGGCCGAGGCGGACCAGCTCCGCCGGGCGATGGCGACGTTCAAACATACCGGCGGCGTCACCCATTTCCACGACAAGCTGATCGCCGGAATGATCGCCAACGGCTATTCCGAGGACTTCGCGACCCGCACCTTCAAGCAGATCGAGGGCTTCGGCAGCTACGGCTTCCCGGAGAGCCACGCCGCGAGCTTCGCCAAGATCGCCTACGCCTCCTGCTGGATGAAGTGCCACCACCCCGACGTGTTCTGCGCGGCCCTGCTCAACGCCCAGCCGATGGGCTTCTACGCCCCGGCCCAGATCGTGAGGGACGCCCAGGAGCACGGGGTGGAGGTGCGGCCGGTGTGCGTGAACGAAAGCCGCTGGGACTGCACGCTGGAGGGGGAGGGAGGGGCTAATAAAGCCTCTCTCCCCTTGCGGGAGGTGCGGCACGTGGCTCCTTCCCCCGGAAGGAGCCTTAGTCGTGCCGCACGTTGGAGAGAGGGGTGCGAGCGGTCCGGCTCGATGCCGGACCGTTCGCTCAGCGGAAGCATCAGCTCCGGCATCGAGCCGGACCTGATGCTCCCCCTCTCCCCAACCCCTCCCCCGCAAGGGGGGAGGGGCTCATCTGCCCTCATCCCCCTTCGCCTCGGGCTGCGGATGGTGAAGGGCCTGTCCAACCTCCACGCCGCCCGAATCCTCGCCGCCCGCGCGGAGAGGCCGTTCGATTCCATCGAGGACGTCTGGCGCCGCTCCGGCGTCCCGGTCGCCGCGCTCGAAAAGCTCGCCGACGCCGATGCCTTCGCCTCGCTCGGCCTCGACCGGCGCCAGGCGCTGTGGCGGGTGCGGGGGCTCGGCCATGCGCCTTTGCCGCTTTTCGCCGCCGCCGACGCGCGCGAGCGCGAGCCGGAAGTCCAGCTGACGCCGATGACCGAGGGGCGCGAGGTGGTCGAGGACTATCGCTCGGTCCAGCTCTCGCTCCGTGCTCACCCCTTGCGCTTCCTCCGCCCGCAGCTCGACGCGCGGCGGATCGTCTCCTGCGCAGGTCTCGCCGACATGAGGGACGGCCGCAAGGTTGAGGTCGCCGGCATCGTCCTCATCCGCCAGCGCCCGGGCGCCGGCAATGTGACCTTTGTGACCATCGAGGACGAGACCGGTATCGCCAACGTCATCATCTGGCAGCGCCTGTTCGAGGCGCAGCGGCGGATCGTGCTCGGCGCGGCGATGATGGGAGTGAAGGGCAGGGTGCAGCGCGAGGGCGAGGTGATCCACATCATCTCCGACCGGCTCGAGGACATGACGCCTTTGCTCCATTCGGTCGCCGCGCGCGAGTTTCCGCACCGGCTCAGCCCCGGCGACGGCGCCAGTTTCGGCGGTCCCGATCCCCGCACCCGACCGGCGCGGGACGCAATCATCGAGGTCAGGAGCCGCAACTTCCATTGAGCCCGCCAAGCCGTTAGAAAGACGGTGGATCTCCAGGAGCAACCATGCGCATCGCCCCCGCTGTCGTCTTCACCGCCGTCTTCGCACTCGCCCTCGCCGCCGCGCCTGCCGCGGCCCAGCCCAAGCCGGGCGACCGCACCGTCACGCCGGAGCAGATGCTCCGCGACCTCGGCCTCGGCCCCGACCAGGACGATCTCAGGGAAGCGCTGGCCGCCGCCGCCGCCCATCCGCTCGGCACCGCGCAGAACCCGGTCCGCGTCGGCGGGCCGGAGGGCGAGCGCGCCTACATCGCCCGCCTGCGCTGCGCCGACGGCTCCCGTCCGGAGGTCGGCCCGCGCGCCAGCGGCGGCGTCGGCGCCTTCGGCACGATCGTCGATCTCTATCGGCTGGATTGCGGCCGCGCCGCGCCCGGCCGCGTCGATCTCGTCATGGACATGTACCATGCCGAGCA
>DASWMB010000075.1:0-8418 GCA_036399955.1 Allosphingosinicella sp.
ATCTTCATCTCGATCCTGTCGAACAAGCTCCCGCCGGAACAGCGCCAGAAGGCGCGGCGCGTGGGGATCGGCCTCGCGTTGATCATGCGTCTCGCCCTGCTCTCGGCCATCGCCTGGCTGGTCGGCCTCACCGCCCCCGTCTTCGACTTCGGCATCGAGGGCGCGCCGGGCGCCCATGGCGAGCCGGGCTTCGAGACTCAATTCTCCTGGCGCGACCTGATCCTGATCGGCGGCGGCCTCTTCCTGGTCTGGAAGGCGACCAAGGAGATCCACCATAACGTCGATCCGCATCCGAACGACGACTTCTTCGACGTCGGCGTGAAGGCGATCGGCTTCACCTCGGCGATCGCCCAGATCCTGCTCCTCGACCTCGTCTTCTCGGTCGATTCGATCCTCACCGCGGTCGGGATGACCGAGCACCTCCCGGTCATGGTGATCGCGGTGGTGACGGCGGTCCTCGTGATGCTGTTCGCCGCAGATCCGATGGCCAACTTCATCAACCGGAACCCGACGGTGGTGATGCTGGCCTTGGGCTTCCTCCTGATGATCGGCGCGGTGCTGATCGCCGACGGCTTCGGCGTCCATGTGCCCAAGGGCTATATCTACACGGCGATGGCCTTTTCGGCAGGCGTCGAGGGACTCAACATCTGGTCGCGCAGGCGGCGGGCCGCCAAAGAGGGTGCCCGCGAGTAGCGGCCGCCTTCACTCCGCGAAGGCGTCGTCGACGACGAGGCGGTCCGGCTCGATCGTCACCGCGGGCGCGACCGGCACCATGAAGCGGCTGCCGTCCGGGCGCTCGATCTCGACGATGTCGCCGGCGCCGAAATTCTCGACCAGCACCGCCCTGCCGAGCGGCGCGCCCGAGGCGGCGACGCAAGGCAGGCCGATGAGGTCCGCGTGATAATATTCGCCCTCCTCGAGCGGCGGGAGGGCCGAGCGGGGGACGCTGAGCGTCTGGCCGCGCAGGGCTTCGGCGGCGCTGCGGTCGCCGATCTCGGCGAAGCGGGCGATGGCGCCGCCGCCGCCCGGCTTCACCGACTTGAGCGTCAGGCGGCGGCCGCCGACCTCCACCGCCTCGTGGCGGCGGAGGCTGTCGATCCCTTCCGCGAAAAGCTTGAGGCGGATCTCGCCGGCGAGGCCGTGCGCTCCGGCGATCGCGGCGAGGGTCACCCGTGGCTCGGCCGGAGTCACTCGGCCTTTTCGGCCCCGTCGGCCGGGGCGGAGTCGTCGGCGCCCTCGGCGGGCTCGCTGGTCGACTGGCCCTCGTTAGGAGCCTCGTCGGCAGGAGTGGCCTCGCCCGCATCGCCGCCGGCGACCGCGTCCTCGGAAGGAGCGTCCTCGGAAGGAGCGTTCTCGGCAGGAGCGGCCTCGGCAGGAGCGGCCTCGGCAGCGGGAGCCTCTTCAGCGGCGGGAGCTTCCTCAGCGGGCGCTTCCTCCGGGGCAGCCTCCGCGGCCGGAGCTTCCTCGGCCGGAGCTTCGTCGGCCGACGCTTCCTCGGCCGGAGCTTCGGCGGCCGCTGCCGCGGCTTCGGCGGCCTCGGCGTCGCGCGTGGCGCGCTCCTCGGCGCGTTCCTTGGCCTTCTCGCCCGGCTCGCCCTTCTTGAGGTTCTGGCGCGCCGCGCGCTCCTGGACGCCGGCGGCGTCGAGGAAGCGCGCGACCCGGTCGGTCGGCTGCGCGCCGACGGAGAGCCAGTGGCGCGCGCGCTCTGCATCGAGCTTCACCCGCTCCTCGCTGTCCTTGGGCAGCATCGGATTGTAGCTGCCGATGCGCTCGATGAACTTGCCGTCGCGGCCGGTGCGCGAATCGGCGACCACGATCTTGTAATAAGGCCGCTTCTTCGCGCCGCCGCGCGAGAGCCTGATCGAAACTGCCATTTCTTACGTCCTTTCTGAGAGATATCGTTACTTCTTCAAAAAATTCTCGAAGCCGGGCGGGAGGTTCATCGGCGCCTGTCCGCCGCCTCCCCCCCCGCCGGGTAGGCCCGGCAGGCCGCCGGGCGGCAAGCCGCCGGCGCCGCCGCCCATGCCGCCGAGCAGCCCACCCAGGCCGCCGCCCCCGCCGCCGCCGCCGAACAGCGCGCCGAGCTTGCCCAGACCGCCCATCTTGCGGATCTTCTTCATCGCGTTCGCCATCTCCTGGTGCATCTTGAGGAGGCGATTGACCTCCTGCACCGTCGTGCCGGAGCCCTTGGCGACGCGGATCTTGCGCTTGGCGTTGAGGAGCTCGGGCTTGCCGCGCTCCTTCGGCGTCATCGAGCCGATGATGGCATCGAGCCGGACGAGGATCTTGTTGTCCATCCCGCTCGAATTCACCGCATTCTGCATCTTCTTCATGCCCGGCAGCATGCCGGCGAGCGCGCCGATGCCGCCCATGCGCTGCATCTGCTGGAGCTGCATGCGAAGGTCGTTCATGTCGAACTGGCCCTTCGCCATCTTCCGCGCGAGCGCCTCGGCGTCCTCGGCCTGGATGGTCTCCTGCGCCCGCTCGACCAG
This sequence comes from Allosphingosinicella sp., assembly GCA_036399955.1. GTDB lineage: Bacteria > Pseudomonadota > Alphaproteobacteria > Sphingomonadales > Sphingomonadaceae > Allosphingosinicella. The sequence continues at coordinate 2,493 of DASWMB010000075.1, forward strand.
GCTGACGACGTCGCCCATGCCGAGGATGCGGCCGGCGACCCGGCTCGGGTGGAACGGCTCGATCGCGTCGATCGCCTCGCCGACGCCGGCGAACTTGATCGGCTTGCCGGTCACCGCCCGCATCGAGAGGGCCGCGCCGCCGCGGGCATCGCCGTCCATGCGGGTGAGGACGACGCCCGAGAGCTCGACCTGGCCGGAGAAGTTGCGGGCGACGTTGACCGCGTCCTGACCGGTCAGCGCATCGACGACGAGCAGCACCTCGTCCGGGCTCGAGACGGAGGCGATCGCCTTCATCTCGTCCATCAGCTGCTGGTCCACGTGCAGCCGACCGGCGGTGTCGAGGAGCAGCACGTCATAGCCCTGCAGCTTCGCCGCCTGCAGGGCGCGGCGGGCGATGTCGACGGGCTGCTGGCCCGCCACGATCGGCAGCGTCGCCACCTCCGCCTGGCGGCCGAGGACGGCGAGCTGCTCCTGCGCCGCCGGCCGCGCCACGTCGAGCGAGGCCATCATCACCTTCTTGCGCTCCTTTTCGGAGAGCCTCTTGGCGAGCTTGGCGGTGGTGGTCGTCTTGCCCGAACCCTGGAGGCCGACCATCATGATCACGGCGGGCGGCGTCACCGCGACGTTGAGCTCGGCCGCCTCGGCGCCGAGCATGTCGACGAGCGCGTCGTGGACGATCTTCACGACCTGCTGGCCGGGGGTGACCGACCGCAGCACCTGCTGGCCGACCGCCTGCTCGGTCGCCTTGTCGACGAACTCGCGGACGACCGGCAATGCGACGTCGGCCTCGAGGAGCGCGATGCGGACCTCGCGCATCGCCGCCCGCACGTCCGCTTCGGTCAGCGCACCGCGGCCGCGCAGGCGGTCGAACACGCCGGCAAGGCGGTCGCTCAGGCTGTCGAACATGCGCTCACTCCTCAAGGCCGCACCAAACGCAAAAGCGCCGGCGGGCGAAACTCGCCGGCCAGCGCGCGCGCATCGGCGCTCTCGTCCCGTCAAAGGGATGTGGGGGCGCATAGCCGCAGGGGCAAGCGAAGGCAAGCGCGGCCGCGTCGCCGCGGCATCGCGGGCTTAACCCGATCTTCACGGGGGGCACCTTAGGCCGGCTTCGATCGAGCGCGACGAGAGGGACGGATGGCGAGCGTTTTTTCGCACCAGCGGCCGAAGGACGGGACCGGTGCAGCAAGGGATATCGTCGCGCTCGGCGTCGCGCTCGCGGCCTTGCTCCTCTTCCTCAAGATCAGCGACGGCTATGTCGTCCAGCTCGGGCGGCAGCTCGCCAGGATGGGCTCCAACAACGGCAACATCATCGTCGGCCTGCTGCTCCTCAACGTCGCGCTCACCATCTACGGCTGGCGGCGCTACCGGGATGCGGCCCGGGAGGTGGTCGAGCGCACCGCGGCCGAGCGGCGCGCCAACAGCCTCGCCTCGACCGACCCGCTGACCGGCTTCCTCAACCGCCGCTCCTACGCCCAGGCCTCGAACGACCTCATCGCTTTGGCTTCGAGGCGCCGGCAGAGCGTCGCCATGCTCGTCATCGACATCGACGGCTTCAAGACCGTGAACGACCTCCACGGCCACCTCACCGGGGACAACCTCCTCCGCACCGCCGCAGAGGTGATCACCAAGGCCCTCCCCCGCGACGCCGTCACCGCCCGGCTCGGCGGAGACGAGTTCGCCGCAGCCTTCGCGTTCGACAGCGCGGCGCCCTCGGAAGCCGACCGGATCGCCGACTTCATCGTCGACCGGCTCGGCAAGCCGTTCGACCTCGCCGGCGTCCACACCCATGTCTCGGCGTCGGTCGGCGTCGCAAGCTCCGGCACCGACTGCGATTCGGTCGAGCTCCTCACCCGCCGGGCGGACATCGCCATGCATGCGGCCAAGAAGCTCGGCCGCGGCCGCTACGCCTGGTTCGACGCCTCGATGCAGCGCGAGCTGGAGAAACGGAACGACATCGAAGTCGGCCTGCGCCGCGGCATACCGGGCGGCGAGTTCGTGCCCTATTTCGAACAGCAGATCGACCTCGTTTCCGGAAGCCTCCACGGCTTCGAGATGCTGGCGCGCTGGAGGCATCCGGAGCGCGGCATCGTCGGCCCGGACGAGTTCATCGCCATCGCCGAGGAATGCGGCCTGATCGGCGACCTCTCCATGTCGGTCATGCGCCAGGCCTTCGAGGCCGCGAAGACGTGGGATTCATCGCTCACCCTCTCGGTCAACATCTCGCCGATCCAGCTCAAGGATCCGTGGCTCGCCCAGAAGATCACCAAGCTCCTGGTCGAAACCGGCTTTCCGGCCGAGCGGCTCGAGATCGAGATCACCGAAAGCTCGCTGTTCGAATGCCTCGGCCTCGCGCAGACGATCATCGCCAGCTTGAAGAACCAGGGCGTGAAGCTCGCGCTCGACGATTTCGGCACCGGCTATTCCTCGCTCGCGCATCTGCGCGCCCTCCCCTTCGACCGGATCAAGATCGACAGGAGCTTCGTCGCCTCGATCAACGAGAACAGCGATTCGGCGACAATCGTCACCGCCATCACCCGCCTTGCCGAAAGCCTCGGCCTCGCCGTCACCGCCGAAGGCATCGAGGACGAGATTATCGAGGCGCGGCTGCGCTCGATCGGCACCTTCAAGGGCCAGGGCTATATGTTCGGCCGCCCGGCGCCGGCCGAGGAGATCGCGACGATTCTCGCCGCGCGCGGCCTGCTGGTGAAGCAGCGCGCGGCGGAGCGCTGCGCCGCCGTCGAGGCCGAGGCCGAGCCCTTCCGCCGCCGCGCCTGAGGGCGGCCCGCCGGCCGAGGTGGACGAACCCGGCGGCGCCCCCTAGATCGCGGCCATGCGCCGCTCCTTCCGCAAGATGCATGGCCTTGGGAACGACTTCGTGATCTTCGACGCCCGGGAGGGGGCCCTCGAGATCGACGGAGCGACGGCGCGCGCCATCGCCGACCGCAGGACCGGCATCGGCTGCGACCAGCTGATCGTGATCGAGGGCTCGGAGCGCGCCGACGTCCGGATGCGCATCTGGAACGCGGACGGCGGCGAGGTCGAGGCGTGCGGCAATGCCGCCCGCTGCGTCGCCCTCATCGTCGGCGGCGAGAGCGTGATCGAGACCCGGGGCGGCGTGATCCGCGGCCTCGCCGACGGCGCCTCGGCTTCGGTGGACATCGGCGAGCCGCGCTTCGGCTGGGACGAGATCCCGCTCGCCTACGCGATGGACACGGCCGAAATGCCGGTCGGGTGGGAGGCGCTGCAGGGCCCGGCCGCCGTCAATGTCGGCAACCCTCATCTGGTCTTCTTCATCGATGACGCGAATGCCGTCGATCTCGCGCGGCTCGGGCCGACGATCGAGACGGACCCGCTCTTCCCGAAGCGAATCAACGTAAACGTCGCCTCGCCCGAAGGCGGCGCGCTTCGCCTCCGCGTCTGGGAGCGCGGCGCCGGCCTCACTCAGGCCTGCGGCACCGGCGCCTGCGCCACCGCCGTCGCGGCGATCCGCCGCCGCCTGGTCGAAAGCCCGGTCGAGGTCCGCCTCCCCGGCGGCAGCCTCACGATCGAGTGGGCGCCGGGAGAGAGCATCCGCATGTCGGGCGCGGCGACCCACGTCTTCACCGGGGAGCTGGAGCTGTGAGCGGCCCCGAGGTGATCACGCTCGGCTGCCGGCTCAACATGGCCGAGAGCGAGGCGATGCGCCGGCTGGCGGCGGGGGCGGACGACCTCGTCATCGTCAACAGCTGCGCCGTCACCAACGAGGCCGTCCGCCAGACCCGGCAGGCGATCCGCAGGGCGAAGCGCGCCCGGCCGGAGGCGCGGGTGGTGGTGACCGGCTGCGCCGCGCAGGTCGATCCCGCGGCCTTCGCGGCGATGCCGGAGGTGAGCCGCGTCATCGGCAATCGTGAGAAGTTTCTCTCAGCGTCCTTCACCCACGCCGTTCGGGCTGAGCCTGTCGAAGCCCTGCCCTTCGCTTATTCCGGGCAGGAAGAAAGGGCAGGCCTTCGACAAGCTCAGGCCGAACGGAGTTTCCCATTCCAGAGCCACGAAGCACAAGCTGAGATCCTCGTCTCCGACATCATGGCCGTCCGCGAGACGGCGCCGCATCTCGTCCCCGGGTTCGCGGATCGCGCGCGGGCGTTCGTCGAAGTGCAGAACGGCTGCGACCATCGCTGCACCTTCTGCATCATCCCCTATGGCCGCGGGAACAGCCGCTCGGTGCCGGGCGGTGCGGTGGTCGAGCGGGTGAAGGCGCTGGTCGGCGACGGGTTCGAGGAAGTGGTGCTGACCGGTGTCGACGTCACCAGCTATGGCCCCGACCTTCCCGGCAGCCCGAGCCTCGGGCAGCTGATCGAGCGCCTCCTGCGCCACGTTCCCGATCTCCCGCGCCTCCGCCTCTCCTCGCTCGACTGCATCGAGATGGACGAACGGCTGTTCGAGCTGGCGTCGGGCGAGCCGCGCTTCATGCCGCACCTACATATGAGCTTCCAGGCCGGAGACGACATGGTGCTGAAGCGGATGAAGCGCCGCCACAGCCGCGCCCAAGCCGTCGAGACGGTCGCTGGCCTCAAGGCGAAGCGCCCGGAGATCGCGATCGGCGCCGACCTCATAGCGGGCTTCCCCACCGAAACGGATGAGATGCACGAGAACTCGCTGCGCCTGATCGACGAGTGCGACATCGTGATGGGTCACATCTTCCCCTTCTCGGCGAAGGCGGGGACGCCCGCCGCCCGCATGCCGCAAGTCCCGCCGCCGGTGGTGAAGGAGCGCGCCCGGCGCCTGCGCGAAGCGACGGCGCGGCGGCGAAAGGCGTGGCTCGAGGGGCTGGTCGGCACGCGCCAGAAGGTGCTCGTCGAGCGCGAGAACGGTCTCGGCCACGCCGAGAATTTCGCGCCGGTGCAAGTGGCCGGCCGCTGCAAGGTCGGCCGCATCTCAGAGGTCACCGTCGCCCCCGGCGAAGGCGGCATGCTGATGGGAGCGCCGGCGTGAGCGAGAGCTGGGTCGATCGGCTGCGCGCCGGGTTCAGGAAGACCTCGGACCGGCTCGGCGAGAATCTCGGCGCGCTCGTCACGACGTCGCGCCTCGACGATTATGTGCTGGACGAGATCGAGGAGGCGCTGATCGCGTCCGATCTGGGCCCGCAGACCGCCGCGAAGGTCCGCGAGCGCCTGAGGAACGAGCGCTTCGAGGGCGACCTCACCGAAGCAAAGGTGCGCGGCATCGTCGCCGAGGAGCTGGAGAAGATCCTGGCGCCCGTCGCCGAGCCGCTCGAGATCGACGCCTTTCCCCGGCCGCAGGTGATCCTCGTCGTCGGCGTCAACGGCTCCGGCAAGACGACGACCATCGCAAAGCTCGCCAACCTGTTCCTCGAACAGGATTATTCGGTGCTGCTCGCCGCCGGCGACACGTTCCGTGCGGCGGCGATCGACCAGCTTCGCGTCTGGGCGGATCGCATCGGCGTTCCGATCATCGTCGGGCCGGAGGGCGGCGACAGCTCGGCGATCGTGTTCGACGGCGTCAAGAAGGCAACGGCGGAAGGCATCGACGTCCTCATCGTCGACACGGCCGGTCGGCTCCAGAACAAGACCAATCTGATGGACGAGCTCGCCAAGATCCGGCGCGTGCTCGGCCGCTTGAACCCCGCCGCCCCGCATGACGTGGTGCTCGTGCTCGATGCTACGACCGGCCAGAACGCCCTGTCGCAGATCGAGGTGTTCAAGGAAGTGGCTGGCGTCACGGGACTGGTCATGACCAAGCTCGACGGCACGGCGCGCGGCGGCGTGCTGGTCGCGGCGGCGGAGCAATATGGCTTGCCCATCCACGCTATCGGCGTCGGCGAGGGCATTGACGATCTACGGCCGTTCGATGCGCGCATCGCGGCGCGGGCGATTGCCGGATTGGGAAGAGAGTGAGCGTGAACGACAGCGTGGAGAACAAGCCCAAG
>DASWMB010000076.1:0-12332 GCA_036399955.1 Allosphingosinicella sp.
CTGCGCCGGTCTCGGCGCAGATGCCGAGATGGTCCCAGTGCGCGGTGTAGAAGAGATATTCGTTCGGCCGCGTCCGCCCCGGCAGGATGCCGATCACGTTCCGCGACTGCTGGCGCTCGATCCCGCTTTCGATCGACATCGAGGCGCGCAGGTTGCCGAGCGGCACGGCGCGGAAGCCGGGCTGGGCCGCCCGCGTGGTCAGCGCGGCGAGGTCCTGCCCGCCGGCCGCGAGCAGCCGCCGCGCCGCCTCCTGGGTCAGCCAGCCGTTGGCGACTGTCTGGTCGGCGTTGCCGCCCGGGCGGTCGAGATAATGCTGCGGCCCGGTCCAGCTGTTCTCGACGACGTTCCAGCCGTAGGAAGCCGGCTCGGTCTGGTGGACGATGAAGGCCGCCGCCGCGCCCTGGCGCGCCGCTTCCTCGAACTGGTAGGTCCAGCGGCCGTAATAGGTCATCGCCCGGCCGCCGAACGGGCCGGTGGCGGTCGGCGTCTGCCAGTCCGGATCGTTGACCAGGATGATCACCGTCTTGCCGCGCACGTCGAGCCCGGCATAATCGTTCCAGTTCCGCTCCGGCGCGTTGATGCCGTAGCCGACGAAGACGATTTCGCTGTTCTCGAAGCTCACCTGCGGTTGGACGCGATAGGTCCCCGCGACCATCTCGGTCCGGTAGGCGAAGGTGAGCGGCTGCGCGCCGCCGGTCACCCTCAGCGCCGGCCGTCCCTGCGCGGTGATCTCGACCAGCGGCACGTTCTGCACCCAGCTGCCGTTGTTGCCGGGCTGGAGCCCCGCCTGCTGGAAGCTGCGGGTGAGGAGGTCGACCGTCTTCTGCTCGCCCTCGGTGCCCGGCGCCCGGCCCTGATATTCGTCCGTGGAGAGCTCCCGGGTGAGGTTCTGCAGCGTGTTGAGCGGGATGACCGGCGCGGCGCTCTGCTGCCCGCGATCTGCGGTGGTGGCGGTGCAGCCGATGGCGAGCAGGGAGAGGAGGGGGAGGGCGAGGGATTTCATCGGCGGCCTCTCGAAGGGGGGGCTGGACGGAACGAGCGCTTATCGGCGCGCGCGCGGCCGGGCAAGCCGGGCGCTCGTCGATAACGCGCGAGAGCCCCAAAAGCGGCAGCTTGCGTCCGAGCCCGCCGCGTGATCTACTCCGTCGTCTGAACAGGGGGTGCTAAATGCAGGGACATAGCGCGTTTTCCGCCGCGGCCGGCCGGTCGCGGGGCGGTGTATGGGCGCGTATCGCGGCCTTGTTCTGTGCGGCCTTCCTCCTCCAGGCGCAGACGCGGGCGCCCGCCGATCCCGCCGTCGCCTTCGGCGCGCGCGAGAGCATCATCAGCATCCGGCTGTCGCCGGACGGTCGCAAGATCGCCTATGTCTCGCCCGGCCGCGGCCAGGGCGCGAGCCTCTACGTCGTCGATCTCGCCAGCGGCGAGTCGACCATGGCCGCCTCGGCGGACGGCGAGCGCCAGCGCCTCGGCGGCTGCTCCTGGGCTTCGAACCAGCGCCTCGTGTGCGAGGTCTATGCGGTGCAGCGGGGGGTCAACGGGGAGATCGTCAACACCAGCCGGATGCTCGCTCTCGATGCCGACGGGCGCAATGTCCGGCAGCTCGGCCAACGCGACAGCGCCTACCAGCGCTACACCCGCCTCTGGGGCGGCACGGTGATCGACTGGCTTCCGGGCGAGGACGGCGCAATCCTGATGGGGCAGCAGTTCGTCCCCGAGCAGCGGATCAACACCCGGCTCGAGCGGCGCGAGAACGGCTACGGCGTCGTCCGCGTCGACACGCGCACACTCGACGAGCGCCGCGTCGAGGCGCCGCGGCCGAACGCCGTCGAATATATCTCGGACGGTCACGGCACGATCCGGATCATGGGGGCGCAGCCGCCGCGCGGCGCCACCGGCATGGCGGGCGACGAGATCGTCTATTCCTATCGCACCGCCAGTTCCGACGATTGGCGGCCGCTCGGCACCTACAACATCACGACGCGCGAGGGCGTGAACCCCTATGCCGTCGATCGCGCGCTCGATGCCGCTTATGTGCTCGAGACGCTGAACGGCCGCCTCGCCCTCTATCGGGTGAAGCTGGACGGCTCCGGCGCCCGCGAGCTCCTCGTGTCCCACGAGGCGGTCGACGTCGACGAGCTGCTGCGCATCGGCCGCAGCCGCCGAGTCGTCGGCGCCAGCTACGTCACCGACCGCAGGCAGGCCGTCCTCTTCGATCCCGAGCTCCGGACGCTGATGGAGCGCCTGTCGCGCGCCGTCCCGAACCTGCCGCTGATCCGGCTCGTGGATGCGGACGAGGATGAGAGCACCCTGCTGATCTGGGCCGGGAGCGACACCGATCCGGGCCGCTATTTCACCTACGAGAAGGCCACGCGCCAGCTCGGCGAGATCATGCTCGCGCGGCCGCAGCTCGAAGGCGTGCCGCTCGCCACTGTTCGCGCGATCACCTATCGCGCGGCGGACGGGACGCAGGTGCCCGGCTATCTGACGCTCCCGCCCGGCAGCAACGGCCGCGGCCTTCCCGCCATCGTCATGCCGCATGGCGGGCCGGCGGCGCGGGACGAATGGGGGTTCGACTGGCTGGCCCAATATTACGCCAACCGCGGCTTTGCGGTACTGCAGCCCAACTTCCGCGGGTCGGCGGGCTATGGCGACCAGTGGTTCCAGCGCAACGGCTTCCAGTCGTGGCGGACCGCGATCGGCGACGTCAACGACGCCGGCCGCTGGCTGGTCTCGGAAGGGATCGCCGATCCGGCGAAGCTCGCCATCGTCGGCTGGTCCTATGGCGGCTATGCGGCGCTCCAGGCGAACGTGCTCGATCCGGCCCTGTTCAGGGCCGTCGTCGCGGTCGCCCCCGTCACCGACCTCAACCTCCTGAAGGAGGAGTGGCGCAATTGGACGAACTTCGCGAACATGCGGGACTATGTCGGATCGGGGCCTCACACCCGCCAGGGTTCGCCCGCGCAGAATGCGGGCGCGATCCAGGCGCCGGTGCTGCTCTTCCACGGCGAGCTCGATCGTAACGTCGGCGTCGCGCAGTCGCGGCTGATGCGCGAACGCCTGGCCGGGGCGGGCAAGAGGGTCGAGCTGGTCGTCTTCCCCGGCCTCGATCACTATCTCGACGACGGCGCCGCCCGCGCACGGATGCTCCGGGAGAGCGACGCCTTCCTGCGCACCAGCCTCGGCATCCGCTGAGGCGCGCCACGCCGTAACGAAAAAGGCCGGGCTTGCGCCCGGCCTTTGTCCGTCTGCCGTAGCGGCGGATCAGCGCGAGTAGAACTCGACGACGAGGTTCGGCTCCATGCGGACGGGATACGGGACCTCGTCCAGCGTCGGCACGCGGACATAGGTTGCCTTGGCGGCGCCGTCCGGCGAGACATAATCGGGGATGTCGCGCTCGGCGAGGCCCTGCGCCTCGAGCACCAGCGCCATCTCCTGCGCCTTCGGCCCGAGCTCGATCACGTCGCCGACGCCGATGCGGGCGGACGGGATGTTGAGCTTGCGGCCGTTGACGCGGACATGGCCGTGATTGACCAGCTGGCGGGCCGCCCAGATGGTCGGCGCGAACTTGGCGCGGTAGACGACCATGTCCAGCCGGCGCTCGAGCAGGCCGATCAGGTTCTGCGACGCGTCGCCCTTCATCCGGGCGGCCTCGGTGAACGTCTTCTTGAACTGCTTCTCGGTGATGTCGCCGTAATAGCCCTTCAGCTTCTGCTTGGCGCGAAGCTGGATCCCGAAGTCGGAAAGCTTGCCCTTGCGGCGCTGGCCATGCTGGCCCGGGCCGTATTCGCGGCGGTTGACGGGGCTCTTCGGGCGGCCGAAGACGTTCTCGCCCATCCGCCGGTCGAGCTTGTACTTGGCGCTGCTGCGCTTGCTCATCTGATGCTCCAATTCGCGTTATAAAGTCCCTGGACCCGCACCGCCGGACCGACGATCCGAAGATCGTGTCCGGCGCGGCTACCGCTTCACCAGGGGTGCGGAGCCAATTGCGAAGGCGGCGACATGGCTTGTGCAGTGCGGAAAGTCAACCTCGACAGCGCCTTGGCCGCCGCTAAAGAGGCGCCGATGGAGACAGTGAAACCCGCCGACTGCACCGCCATGTCCGAGGTTCGCCGCGGTGTCGACGTGCTCGACGAGCGGATCGTCGCCCTGATCGGCGAGCGCTTCCGCTACATGGACGCTGCCGCCCGCATCAAGCCCCATCGCGAAGCGGTGCGTGACGAGGCTCGCAAGGCCGAGGTGCTGGCCAACGTCGCGCGCCATGCGCGGCAAGCCGGCGTTCCTGCCGACGTCACGGCGGACCTGTACGAGCGCCTCATCGAAGCGTCGATCGCCTATGAGCTCGAGCAGTTCGACGCGCTGCGGGCCTGATCCTCACCGCTGCCGCGGGTTGACCAACGCCCGAATGACGCCCCTCAGTGCCTGCACCTCCCGGTTGGACCACCCCGCCTTGCCGAGGATGGTCCGGATCGTGTTCTTGGTCGTCGGCGTCCGATCGGGCGGGTGGTAATAGCCCGCCGCCTCCAGAGACTCCTCGATCTGCCCGATCAGCCCTTCGAGCTGCGCCTGGCTCGCCCGCGGCTCCGCCTCCTCGCCGAGCGTCGGAACGGCCAGCGCCTCGTGCTTCGACCATTCATAGGCGACGAGGATCACCGCCTGGGCGAGGTTGAGCGAGCGAAAGTCAGGGTTGATCGGCACGGTCAGGATCTTCCCCGCGATCGCCACCTCGTCCGTCTCGAGTCCCGATCGCTCCGCGCCGAACAGGATCGCCGAGCGCTCGCTCTGAGTCCGGATCTCCCGCGCCGCCTCCTCGGGCGTCACCACCGGCACCACGAGGCCCCGCTTCCTCACCGTCGTCGCATAAACATGCGCGCAGTCGGCCACCGCCTCGGCGGCGGTCTCGAACACCCGCGCCTGCTCGAGCACGATATCGGCGCCGGAAGCGGCGGGCCCCGCGCTCGGGTTCGGCCAACCGTCTCTCGGAGCGACCAGCCTGAGGTCGCTCAGCCCGAAGTTCAGCATCGCCCGCGCCGCCTTGCCTATGTTCTCGCCGAGCTGCGGACGCACGAGGACGATCGCTGGGGGAGGGGGGGTGAGGGCCCTCATCGCCGCCACGGCGACGTGATCCTCGGGAGGGGCATAGCCTTCCCCGCTCCTAGACGCACTTCGCCCTCCCTCACTCCTTCACCGAACCCGCGAACTCCTCGAAGTGCCGGGCCTCGGTGAAGTCCTTGTAGACGCTTGCGAACCTTATGTACGCTACAGGATCGACGCCCTTCAGGCCGTTCATCACCAGCTCGCCGATCGCGTTCGAGGCGATCTCGCTCTCGCCGCTGGTCTCGATCTGCCGCTGGATCGATGAGACCAGCCGCTCGATCCGCTCCGCGGGCACGGGGCGCTTGCGGCAGGCAATGGCGATCGAGCGCTCTAACTTCGACCGCTCGAACGGCTCGCGCCGCTGGCCCGACTTGACCACGGTGAGCTCCCGGAGCTGCACCCGCTCGAACGTCGTGAAGCGCGCGCCGCAATCCTCGCACTGGCGCCGCCGCCGGATCGAGGCGCCGTCCTCGGTCGGACGGCTGTCCTTTACCTGGCTGTTTTCATGGGAGCAGAAGGGGCAGCGCAACTAGAGGTCCTGATAGATCGGGAAACGCCGGCAGAGCTCACGAACGCGGCTGCGGACCTGCGCCTCGACCTCGCCATTCCCCTCATGCCCGTTGTCCCTCAGACCCTCGAGGACATCGGCGATCATGTCGGCGATGTCGCGGAACTCGGCGACCCCGAAGCCGCGCGTGGTTCCTGCCGGGGTGCCGACACGGATGCCGCTGGTCTTGACCGGCGGCAGCGGGTCGAACGGGATTCCGTTCTTGTTGCAGGTGATCGCCGCGCGCTCGAGCGCCTCGTCTGCGTCCTTGCCGGTGATTCCGAGCGGGGTCACGTCGACGAGCGCCAGATGCGTGTCCGTCCCGCCGGCGACGAGGTCGGCGCCGCGCTCGTTGAGGCGCCCGGCGAGCGCCCTGGCGTTCTCGATCACCGCCCGTGCATAGCTCTTGAAGCCCGGCTCCAGCGCCTCGCCGAATGCCACCGCCTTCGCGGCGATGACATGCATCAGCGGCCCGCCCTGGAGGCCGGGAAACACGGCCGAGTTGATCTTCTTGGCGATGGCTTCGTCGTCGGTCAGCACCATGCCGCCGCGGGGGCCGCGCAGCGTCTTGTGCGTGGTGGTGGTGACGACATGGGCATGACCGAAGGGAGAGGGGTGCTCGCCCGCGGCGACGAGCCCGGCGAAATGGGCCATGTCGACCTGGAAGATCGCCCCGACCTCATCCGCGATGGCGCGGAAGCGGGCGAAATCGATGTGGCGCGGATAGGCCGAGCCGCCGGCGATGATCAGGCGCGGCTTGTGCTCCTTCGTCAGCGCCTCGACCTGGTCGAAGTCGATGCGGTGATCCTCGCGGCGGACGCCGTACTGGATCGCGTTGAACCACTTGCCGGACATTGCCGGCTTCGCGCCATGCGTCAGGTGGCCGCCCGCATCGAGCGACATGCCGAGGATCGTCTCCCCCGGCTTGACCAGCGCCAGCATCACGGCGCCGTTCGCCTGCGCGCCGCTATGCGGCTGGACGTTTACATATGCACAGCCGAACAGCTGCTTCGCCCGCTCGATGGCGAGAGTTTCGACCGCGTCCGAGGGCGCGCAGCCCTGATAATAACGGCGCCCCGGATAGCCTTCTGCATATTTATTCGTGAGCACCGATCCCTGCGCCTCGAGGACGGCGCGCGAGACGATGTTCTCCGAAGCGATGAGCTCGATCTGGTTCTGCTGCCGGTCGAGCTCGGCCGCGACCGCCTCGGCGACCGCGGCATCGGCGCCGGCGAGCCGGTCGCTGAAGAAGCCTTCGTGCCTTATCTCCGAATGGTCGCTGGCGGGACGGCTGCTCATGCGGGCTCCTTGGAAGGGAAAGCGGGGTTGGAGAGCTTGTCGACGCGGCGCTGGTGGCGCCCGCCGGCGAAGGGGGTGGCGAGGAAGACGGCGACGCATTCCCTCGCCTGCTCGATTCCGATCAGACGCGCGCCCATGGCGATCACATTGGCGTCGTTATGCTCGCGCGCCAGCCGCGCCGAGAGGCTCTCGGAGACGAGCGCGCAGCGGCAGGCGGGGTGGCGGTTGACCGAGATCGAGATGCCGACGCCCGAGCCGCAGAGAGCCACGCCCTTGTCGGCGCGTCCCGACGCGATCGCCTCGGCGATCCGGTAGCCGTAATCGGGATAATCGACGCTGTCCGTCGAGGTTGTGCCGAGATCGAGCACCTCATGGCCGAGATCGCCGAGATATTCCGCCACCTGCGCCTTCATCTCGAACGCGGCATGATCGGAAACGATGGCGATTCGCTCGGCCACGGCCGAACCTCCCGAGTGTGGAAACACACGAGATGCACTAGTGGAGCGCGGAGCGTTTCGCCACCGCCTATTGCGCCCCGACCGGCGAGGAGCGGCGCTCCGGCACCGGCCATTGATCCCCTTTTAATCTGCCGCGTGGCAGGTTCGTCGCCATGGAGCTCTTCCTGATCTCTTTGTTCCCGGCCGTGCCGATCCTCGCGGCTCCGCGCCGCTGGGCGCGCGCGGCGGCGGGCTGGGTCCTCCTCGGGATCGGCCTGATGCTGATCGCGGTTAAAAGCGACACCGCACAGCCCTTCGATGACGACGGCGCCGGCTCTGCGCTTGGAGTGGCGATCGTCGCAATTTCGACGCTATCCATTGTTCTGGCCTTGCTGATCCGGCACCGCGCGCTGATCGAGGGCCCTGGGGATGAGGATCGCAGCGTCGTCACGCGGTGGCTCTGTGACTGGGCGATTCCGCTTGGCTTCCTTGTTGCCGCCGCTTTCCTTCACTGGCTGAGCAACCGCATCGCCGGCGCGTCGCCTGCCGCGCTCATCCACATCCTGCTCGTCGCCGGCGGCTGCGCAACGGCCGCAGCCGTGCTCTGGCGTGCGGGATGGCGCTTCGGCGCGCTACGGCCTGCCGGCCGCTTCGGCTTCGCCCTCCCTGCCGCCTTCGCGGCAGTGGTCGTCTGGGATGCGGTGGCGGGCTTCGATATGTGGGCGCGCGTGCAGCGTTTTGCCGACGGCGAACCTTGGTGCGCCATGACCTATGGCGGGTTCGAGCATGAGCGCCAGGCGCGGAGCGGTTGGGACCTGTCGCCGCTGGTCAACCGCCGCTACGGCCATTGGGGGGGTCGGCAAGGCGCGCTTCCTTACCGTCGGCAGCGGATTTGAAGCGAGGTCCTACCGCTGGTTCGCCGGCGAGTTCCGGAATGCCTCGCAAGAGGGCCCGAGCTGCCAGCCACCCGTCCGCCGGGGCGTCTAGGCCGCCAGCCGCATCTCCAGCCGGCTCCAGATCTCGACGAGGGCGCCGGCGAGCTCGCGCATCATCGCTTCGGTGTGCGCGGGCCCGGGGGTGAAGCGGAGGCGTTCGGTTCCGCGCGGAACGGTCGGATAATTGATCGGCTGCACGTAGCAGCCATATTCGGCGAGCAGGATGTCGCTGATCCGTTTCGCCTTCACCGGATCGCCGACCATCAGCGGGACGATGTGCGTGGTCGACGGCATCACGGGCAGCCGCGCCTCCTCGAAGATGGCCTTGAGCTTGGCGGCATTGGCCTGCTGGGCGACGCGCTCCGCTGAGCTCGCCTTGAGGTGCCGTACGCTCGCCAGCGCGCCGGCGACTAGAACGGGGGACAGCGAGGTCGTGAAGATGAAGCCGGGCGCGTAGCTCCTGACCACATCGACGATGTTCTTCTCGGCCGCCACATAGCCGCCCATGACGCCGAACGCCTTGCCGAGCGTGCCTTCGATGATCGTCAGGCGATGGGCGACGTCGTCGCGCTCCGAGATGCCGCCGCCGCGTTCCCCGTACATCCCGACCGCATGGACCTCGTCGAGATAGGTCAGCGCGTTGTACTTGTCGGCAAGGTCGCAGATCGCCGCGATCGGCGCCACGTCTCCGTCCATCGAATAGACGCTCTCGAAGGCGATCAGCTTCGGCGCCTCCTCCGGAGCGGCAGCGAGAAGCTCCTCGAGGTGGCCGAGGTCGTTGTGGCGGAAGACCTGCTTCTCGCAGCCCGAATTGCGGATGCCGGCGATCATCGAGGCGTGGTTCAACTGGTCCGAGAAGATGATGCAGCCGGGAAGCAGCCTTGCGATGGTCGAGAGCGTCGCCTCGTTCGAGATGTAGCCCGAGGTGAAGAGCAGCGCCCCTTCCTTGCCGTGAAGGTCGGCGAGCTCGGCCTCGAGCTGGATGTGGTAATGCGTGTTGCCGCCGATATTGCGGGTGCCGCCCGAGCCGGCGCCGACGTCGTGCAGCGCTTCCTCCATCGCGGCGACCACGTCCGGATGCTGGCCCATCGCGAGATAGTCGTTCGAGCACCAGACGGTGATCGGCTTCGGTCCGTTATGGCCGGCGAAGCAGCGCGCGTTGGGGAAGGCGCCCTTGTTCCGCAGGATGTCGATGAAGACGCGGTAGCGGCCTTCGGCGTGGAGCCGGTCGATCGCCTGCGCGAAGATCCGCTGATAGTCCAAGACCTGTTCCCCGGGTGCTCGGGCCCCTCTTAGCCGATTTTCCCCCTGACATGCTAGCCGCAGAAGGTCCAATTCGGACATGGCTAGAGCGTCCCCACGCGCGTCAGACCGTAGCGGGCGAGGCCCGGCGCGTAAGCCCGCCACGACTCGTCTCGCCGGGTGAACAGGGCGCGCCCTTCCGCGGTCTCGCCTTCCGATCCCGCGTCGCGAAGAAGCCATGCCGTGCGCCGCGCAATCCCCTCCTTTCCGTCGACGAAGGCGAGGGGCCGCGGCGCGGCCCGCGCCAGCTCCTCCTCGACCAGCGGGAAGTGGGTGCAGGCGAGCACCACCGTGTCGATCCGATGGCCACCCGGCTGATCGAGCAAACCGTTCAGCACCGCCTCGTAATCCTGATCGCGCGTTTCCTCTCCGCGCAGCTTAGCCTCGGCAAGGTCGACCAGGGCTGCCGAGCCGTGGCGGATTACCGCGCAGTCGGCGGCGAACTCATCCGCCAGCCGGTCGACATAAGGCTGCACGACGGTCGCGGGCGTGCCGAGCACGCCGATCGTCCGCGTCTTGGAGAGCGCCGCCGCCGGCTTGATCGCGGGCACCGTG
This sequence comes from Allosphingosinicella sp., assembly GCA_036399955.1. Lineage (GTDB taxonomy): Bacteria > Pseudomonadota > Alphaproteobacteria > Sphingomonadales > Sphingomonadaceae > Allosphingosinicella. The sequence continues at coordinate 10,170 of DASWMB010000076.1, forward strand.
CCGACGATCGGCAGATCGAGCGCCGAGCGGACCGCCTCGAGCGCGATCGTCGAGGCGGTGTTGCAGGCGATCACGACCAGCTCCGGATCGAACCGCTCGGCCAGCCGTCCGAGCAAGGCCGGCACCCGCGCCTCGATCTCCTGCGGCGTCTTCGTGCCGTAGGGATAGCCGGCGTTGTCGGCGACGTAGAGCAGCGGCGCCCGCGGCAGGAGGGCGCGGATCGGGCCCAGCACGGAAAGGCCGCCGATGCCGGAGTCGAGGACGAGGATGGGCTTCACGTCGCGGCCCATACCGGCGGCCGCGCTCCAAGGTAAGACATTCATCCCAAGCCATTGATGCATTTTGTTGTTTCGGCTGCGGCTTTGGTCTAGTTTCGCTTTCCGGGGGATATTGCGTGACTTTCGACACTCTGGTGGGGCCGCTCGGGGCCTTGCTGATCGGATATCTGTTCGGCTCGATCCCGTTCGGGGTCGTCCTGACGCGCCTCGCCGGCGCCGGCGACCTGCGCGCGATCGGCTCCGGCAATATCGGCGCGACCAACGTCCTGCGCACCGGCCGCAAAGGCCTCGCCGCCGCCACGCTTCTCCTCGACGCGCTGAAGGGCGCCGCCGCGATCTTTCTCGTCCGGCTCGTCTACCCCGGCGAGCCGCAGCTCGATCCGCTCGCCGCCTTCGGCGCGCTGATCGGCCACCTCTACCCGCTCTGGCTGCGCTTCCGCGGCGGCAAGGGTGTGGCGACCTTCCTCGGCATCGTCGCTGCCCTTCACTGGCCGATCGCGCTTGCCGCCGCCGCCGTCTGGCTGACGATGCTGGGGCTCACCCGCTACTCCTCGCTCGCGGGGATGACGATGGCGCTTGCCGCTCCGGTCGCCGCCGCCTTCGCCGGCCGCTTCGACCTCGCGCTCCTCCTCCTCGGCTTCGGCCTCCTCATCGTCTGGAAGCACCGCTCCAATCTCGAGCGGCTGATGAGCGGCACCGAGCCGCGCGTCGGCCGCGGCAGCGCGGACGTCCCCCTGGAGGAAGCGAATGGCTGATCCCGCCGCGCCCGCCGACATGATCGCGCGGCTGCGGCTGATCCGCTCCGAAAATATCGGGCCGGTCACCTATTTCCAGCTCCTCGCCCGCTTCGGCTCCGCGCAGTCGGCGATCGATGCCATCCCTGATCTCGCCGCCCGCGGCGGCGGCCGCGCGCCGCGCCTGGTGCCGCGAAGCCAGGTCGAGCGCGAGATCGAGCAGGTCGAGCGGCTCGGCGCGCGCTATCTGTTCCTCGGTTCGCCGCCTTATCCGCCGCTCCTCGCCGAGCTCGAGACGGCGCCGCCGGCGCTGATCGCCAAAGGGCACGTGTCGCTGCTCGACAAGCCTGCGGTCGCCATCGTCGGCGCCCGCAACGCATCCGCGGCCGCCTGCCGCTATGCCCGCATGCTCGCCCAGGGCCTCGGCGCCCGCGGCACCGCGATCGTTTCCGGGCTCGCCCGCGGCATCGACACCGCCGCCCATGACGGATCGCTGGAGACCGGCACGATCGCCGTCATCGCCGGCGGCATCGACATCTTCTATCCGCCCGAGAACGAGGCGCGGCAGCGCGCCATTGCCGAGCGCGGCCTCCTCGTCGCCGAGCAGGCGCCGGGCGTCGAGCCGCGGGCGCGCCACTTCCCCTATCGCAATCGCATCATCGCCGGCCTGGCCTCGGGCACCGTCGTGGTGGAGGCGGCGCCGCGCTCCGGCTCGCTGATCACCGCCCGTCTCGCCGCCGAGGCCGGCCGCGAGGTGATGGCGGTGCCCGGCTCCCCGCTCGATCCGCGCGCCCAGGGCTGCAACCAGCTGATCCGGGAGGGCGCAACCCTCATTCAGACCGCCGAGGATGTGCTCGAGGCGATCGCGCCGGGGCAGATACGCCCCTTCCGCAGCCCCGGCCGCGACTGGTCCCCGCCCGAGACAGCGGCAGACGCCGAGGAGCGTCACCGCGAGCTCGTCGTCGGCCTGCTCAGCGTCACGCCGGTGCCGATCGACGAAATCATTCGCCAGGCCGACGTTCCGGCGCCTATCGTTCAGACCGTCCTTCTGGAGCTCGAGCTCGCCGGCCGGCTCGAGCGCCATGCGGGCGGTAAGGTGAGCCTGGGCTGACAGGCTCGAAAGGAGCTCGACGGAGGATCGCGCGATGTTG
>DASWMB010000077.1:0-4621 GCA_036399955.1 Allosphingosinicella sp.
CAAGCAATATAATCCGACGAGCCCGGCACGCCGTGGTCTCGTGCTGGTCGACAAATCGTCGCTTTGGAAGGGCAAGCCGATCAAGGCGCTCGTCGAAGGCAAGAATAAGTCGGGCGGCCGCAACAACAAGGGCCATGTGACCTCGCGCGGCATCGCCGGCGGTCACAAGCAGAAGTACCGCTACATCGACTTCAAGCGTCGCAAGTGGGACGTCGAAGGCACCGTCGAGCGGATCGAGTATGATCCGAACCGCACCGCGTTCATCGCGCTGGTGCGCTATGAGGACGGCGAGCTCGCCTACATCCTCGCTCCGCAGCGCCTCGCCGCGGGCGACCAGGTCGTCGCCGGCCGCAAGGTCGACGTGAAGCCGGGCAACGCGATGGAGCTGGGCCAGATGCCGGTCGGCACCATCGTCCACAATGTCGAGATGAAGCCGGGCAAGGGCGGCCAGATCGCCCGCTCCGCCGGCACCTACTGCCAGGTGGTCGGCCGCGACCGCGGCATGGTCATCGTCAGGATGAATTCAGGCGAGCAGCGCTATATCCGCTCCGACTGCATGGGGACGGTCGGCGCGGTCTCGAACCCGGACAACCAGAACCAGAACTTCGCCAAGGCCGGCCGCAGCCGCTGGATGGGCAAGCGTCCGCTGACCCGCGGCGTCGCCAAGAACCCGGTCGACCACCCGCACGGCGGCGGCGAAGGCCGCACCTCGGGCGGCCGCCATCCGGTCACGCCCTGGGGCAAGCCGACCAAGGGCGCCCGTACCCGTTCGAACAAGGCGACGGACAAGATGATCATCCGTTCGCGCCACGCAAAGAAGAAGAGGTAAAGATGGCCCGCTCCGTCTGGAAAGGTCCGTTCGTCGAGCTCTCGCTCCTGAAGAAGGCCGAGGCCGCTCAGGACGCGAAGAACCGTTCGCCGATCAAGACCTGGTCGCGTCGCTCGACGATCCTGCCGCAGTTCGTCGGCCTGACGTTCAACGTCTACAACGGCCGCAAATTCATCCCGGTCTCGGTCAACGAGGAGATGGTGGGCATGAAGCTCGGCGAGTTCGCGCCGACCCGCTTCTTCCCGGGCCACGCCGCCGACAAGAAGGGCAAGAGGTAAGACCATGGGCAAGCCGAAGAGCCCCCGCCGCGTCGCGGACAACGAAGCCCTCGCCGTGGGCACCCAGATCCGCGGCTCGGCCCAGAAGCTGAACCTCGTCGCGGCTTTGATCCGCGGCCGCAGGGCCGAGGACGCGCGCAACATCCTCTCCTTTTCGAAGAAGGCGATGGCCGTCGACGTGAAGAAGGTCCTCGAGAGCGCGATCGCCAACGCCGAGAACAACCACAATCTCGACGTCGACAGCCTCGTCGTCGCCGAGGCGTCGGTCGGCAAGAGCCTCTCGATGAAGCGCTGGACGCCGCGCGCCCGCGGCCGCTCCAGCCGGATCGTCAAACCGTTCAGCCGCGTGCGCATCGTCGTCCGCGAAGCGAGCCAGGAAGCGTAACGCACATGGGTCAGAAAACCTCCCCGATCGGGCTTCGCCTGCAGATCAACCGGACCTGGGACAGCCGCTGGTACGCCGACGGCGCCGACTATGGCCGGCTGCTGCTCGAGGACCTCAGGATCCGCAAGTTCATCATGAAGGAGATCCCGCAGGCGGCGATCTCCAAGGTGGTGATCGAGCGTCCGGCCAAGCTCTGCCGCGTCTCCATCTATGCCGCGCGTCCGGGCGTGATCATCGGCAAGAAGGGCGCCGATATCGAGAAGCTGAGGAAGAAGCTCGGCGCGATGACCTCGTCCGACGTCAGCCTCAACATCGTCGAGATCCGGAAGCCCGAGATCGATTCCAAGCTCGTGGCCCAGGGCGTCGCCGACCAGCTCGAGCGCCGCATCGCGTTCCGCCGGGCGATGAAGCGCGCCGTCCAGTCCGCGCTCCGGCTCGGCGCCGAGGGCATCCGCATCACCTGCGCGGGCCGTCTCGGCGGCGCGGAGATCGCGCGCACGGAATGGTATCGCGAGGGGCGCGTGCCGCTCCACACGCTGCGCGGCAACGTCGATTATGCCGAAGCGACCGCGCACACCGCCTATGGCGTCTGCGGCGTCAAGGTCTGGATCTTCAAGGGCGAAATCCTCGGCCACGACCCGATGGCCCAGGACCGGCTGATGATGGAGGCCCAGACCTCCGGCGTCCGCCCCGCGCGCGACGATCGTCGTTAACCGGCGCCGCTAAGGAACAAGAGACATGCTGCAACCCAAACGCACCAAGTTCCGCAAGGCCTTCAAGGGCCGCATCCACGGCGACGCCAAGGGCGGGACGTCGCTGAACTTCGGCGCCTACGGCCTGAAGGCGATGGAGCCGGAGCGGATCACCGCCCGCCAGATCGAGGCGGCGCGCCGCGCGATCACCCGCCACATCCGCCGCCAGGGCCGGCTCTGGATCCGGATCTTCCCGGACGTGCCGGTCTCGTCCAAGCCCGCCGAGGTCCGCATGGGCTCGGGCAAGGGCGCGCCCGAGCATTGGGTGGCGCGGGTGAAGCCGGGCCGCATCCTGTTCGAGCTCGACGGCGTCCCCGGCCCGCTCGCCCGCGTCGCCTTCGAGCGCGCGATGGAGAAGCTCCCGATCAAGACCAAGGTCGTCGCCCGCCTCGGCGAGTCGGTTCTGGACGAAGAGTAAGAGACATGGCCAAGTTCGAGGATCTCAGCACCCGCAGCGACGACGAGCTCACCACGCAGCTCGGCGAGCTGAAGCGCGAGCAGTTCAACCTGCGCTTCCAGGCAGCCACCAACCAGCTCGAGAAGCCGTCGCGGATCCGCGAGGTGCGCCGCACCATCGCCCAGATCCGCACCCTTCAGAACGAGCGCGCCCGCGCCGCCGAAACGGCGAAGGCCTAAGGAGTTTAGAGAAATGCCGAAGCGCGTTCTCACCGGCACCATCGTGTCGGACAAGACGGACAAGACCGTGGTCGTCAGCGTCGAGCGGCGGGTGAAGCACCCGCTCTACGGCAAGATCATCAGGCGGTCGAAGAAGTACCACGCCCACGACGAGGGCAACGAGTTTCGCGAGGGCGAGACCGTCCGCATCGAGGAGACGCGGCCGATCTCGAAGCTCAAGACCTGGCGGGTGGTCGACCGCGTGGACACCCACGCGACGCCCCAGAAGGTCGAGGCGGACGCGTAAGGGATACGTCATCCCGGACTTGATCCGGGATCCATGAACCGAAGCTTCCGAGGTGTTCCTCCGGCTCCGTGTTCAAGGACCCCGGATCAAGTCCGGGGTGACGGTGAAACAAGGCTGATCGCCGGGCATCCCGGTTGAAGTGAAGAAGGAATTGGATCGATGATCCAGATGCAGTCCAACCTCGAGGTCGCCGACAATTCGGGGGCGAAGCGCGTCCAGTGCATCAAGGTGCTCGGCGGCTCGAAGCGCCGCTTCGCCGGCGTCGGCGACGTGATCGTGGTCTCGGTGAAGGAGGCCGCGCCGCGCGGCCGCGTCAAGAAGGGCGACGTTCACAAGGCGGTCATCGTGCGCACGGCAAAGGACATCCACCGCGCCGACGGGTCGACCATCCGGTTCGATTCCAACGCGGCGGTGCTCGTCAACAACAACGCGGAGCCGATCGGCACCCGTATCTTCGGGCCGGTCGTCCGCGAGCTGCGCGCGAAGAAGCACATGAAGATCATCAGCCTCGCGCCGGAGGTGCTGTAACCATGGCGATGAAGATCAAGAAGGGCGACCGCGTCGTCGTCCTCAGCGGCAAGGACAAGGGCAAGACCGGCGAGGTCGTGAAGTCGATCCCGAAGGACGGCAAGGTCGTCGTCGCCGGCGTCAACATCGCCGTCCGTCACAGGAAGGCGAGCCAGGCCAACCCGCAGGGCGGCCTCGAGCGGTCGGAAGCGCCGCTCCACGTTTCGAAGGTGGCGCTCGAGGACCCGAAGACGGGCAAGGCGACGCGCGTCCGCTTCGAGGAGCGCGATGGAAAGAAGGTCCGGGTCGCGGTCCGGTCCGGGGAGCTGATCAATGGCTGATGCGAAGTACACGCCGCGCCTGCGCGCGGATTACGACAACCGGATCGTCGCGGCGATGACCGAGAAGTTCGGTTACAAGAACCGGCTCGAAGTCCCGCGGATCGACAAGATCGTCCTCAACATGGGCGTTGGCGAGGCGAGCCAGGACAAGAAGAAGGTCGAGACCGCCGCGTCCGAGATGGAGCTGATCGCCGGCCAGAAGCCGGTCATCACCAAGGCGAAGAAGTCGATCGCGCAGTTCAAGCTGCGCGAGGGCATGCCGATCGGCGTCAAGGTCACCCTGCGCCGGGAGCGGATGTACGAGTTCCTCGACCGGCTGGTGACGATCGCCCTGCCGCGCGTGCGCGACTTCCGGGGCCTGAACCCCAGGTCGTTCGACGGCCGCGGCAACTACGCGATGGGTCTCAAGGAGCAGATCATCTTCCCGGAGATCAACTACGACCGCATCGAGAAGGTGCGGGGCATGGACATCATCATCACCACCACCGCGAAGACGGACGACGAGGCGCGCGAGCTGCTGCGCCTCTTCAACTTCCCCTTCCCGCGGGAGGAGGAGCGCCAGGCGGCGTAACCGGAAATAGCCCTCTCCCGCTCGCGGGAGAGGGAG
>DASWMB010000078.1:0-7961 GCA_036399955.1 Allosphingosinicella sp.
CCGCGCGGCGGCGGGATCGGTCTCGCGCAGCCAGGCGAGGACGGCGTCGGCGGCTTCGAACATGTCGTACACGTCCATGCCGTAGACGCCGACACGGGCGGCGGCCGGCCGCGCCATGTTCCAGGCGCGCAGGCGCTCGATGAAGTCGCGGAACTCGGCGTTGGGCCACATCCATTCCGGGAAGCGCTCGTAATCGCCCAGCGCCTGCTCGGCGGTCGTGTCGCCGCCGAGGCCGCGGACGTAGAGGTTCACCCGGTAGGTCGGCGACCAGTCGCCCTCGATGGCGATGGCGACGATGCCGTGCTCGCGGACCAGCCGCTCCGAGAGGCGGGCGCGCTCGCGATAATATTCATGGGTGCCGTGGGTCGATTCGCCGAGCAGGATGCGCATGCTCCGGCGGGTCGCGGCGATGATGTCGGCATAGTCCTCGTCGCTGCCGGCGATCGGCCGCGCCGCCGCCGCGATCGCGGCCGCGTTCGAGCCGGTGGCGGGCGGCGAGGCGGGCGCCGACGACGGCGAGCTCTCCGGCGCGCGGGCCCCAGGCGAGGAGCCGCCTCCGCCGCAGGAGGCAAGGCCGAGTATGAGGAAGGCGGCGGCCCGGGCGAGGTTCATCGCTGTCATTCCTTCGCGCCCCATCGCCGCCGGGGCGGCGCCGCGGCACGTTTCACATGGTAAGGATGTTGGGCCCTGCCTTGGGCGCGTCGCCGTGGATCCGGTCGAGATAGGCCGAGGCCAGCTCGTAATGGGCCTTCACCGCGCGGGCGTGGCGCGCCTGCTGGGCGAGGGCGATTTCGGCTTCGGCCCGGCTCTCCAGATAAGCCATTTCGTCGGGCGACATTTCGGCTGCGAAACTCCACAGTTAATCCTTGCCGAACAGGAGCTTGGAAGCTCCCGATCAGCATGGGTATAAACGCGGAGCGGCTTCGCGCCGTTCCTGGAAATCAGACTAACCTGAGTTACGCGTCCGGAACGGCATCGCGCTTCCGACCACGCCTCAGCGGATGCGCGGTCCGCCGAACGGGAGCGGCGGCGGCGGCCGGCGGTCGCGCCGCGGAAGCTGCGCCTGATAGGCGACGCCGCAATGCTCGACGCAATAGGGAAAGCCGGGATTGGCAGCCTTGCCGCAGAAGTGGAAGTCGGGCTCGCCGGGATGGCCGATGGGCCATTTGCAGATGCGCTCGTTCAAGTCGAGCAGGCTCGTCTTGTCGGCGATCTCCGGGCTCGGCTTGGCGGGCACGAGGCGGCGCGGCGGGGCGGGCGGGATCGGCGGCTGCTGGTCGCCGGGGCCCTGCCGGAGGAAGCCGCCCGGGCCGATCGAGCGGATCTGGGGCTGCGGCTGGGTCGGCTCGGCCGCGGCCGCGCCGGCCGCGGCGGCGGGAGCGGCGTCGGCATCGGCGTCGGCGGCCACCTCTTCCTCCTCCTCGACCTCGTCGAGCTCCCAGGGCGCGGGCTCGTCGCCCGGGCCGGCGACGGGCGCATCGGCCGGCGCGATCGGCTGCGGGTCCGGCAACGCGGGCTCAACGGCGGCGATCGGCGCCGGGGCCTCTTCCTCCTCATGCTCGTTCGGCTTCACCGGCGAGGGCCGCGCCTGGAGGCCGAGGCGATGGGCCTTGCCGATCACGGCGTTGCGGCTGACGCCGCCGAGCTCGTCGGCGATCTGGCTCGCGGTCATGCCGCGGGTCCAAAGATCCTTCAGTCGCTCGATTCTCTCGTCGGTCCAGGACATCTCAATTCACCTGTCTGCGCGCGCGGCGCGGCTTGTCTCGTCTCGCCTCGCGGCGGGTTGGTCGTCTCGCCTCGCGGCCGGGTTCGCCTTGCGGCTTGAGGCGTCAGCGACTAGCGACGGCGCCATGAACGACCGGCCTTCGAATTGGGTTCGGACCGATCCCGGCGTCCCGGTCATCCGGAACGTCAATTGGGGCGGCCTCAGGACCCTCTATGTGAAGGAGGTGAGGCGCTTCTTCAAGGTGCAGCTGCAGACCGTCTGGGCGCCGGCGGTCACTACCATGCTGTTCCTCGTCATCTTCACCGTCGCTTTGGGCCGCGAGGGGCGCACCGTGCTCGGCGTCCCGTTCGCCGATTTCCTGGCGCCCGGCCTCATCGTCATGGGGATGCTGCAGAACAGCTTCGCCAATTCCAGCTTCTCGCTGCTCGTCGGCAAGATCCAGGGGACGATCGTCGACTATCTGATGCCGCCGCTGTCGACCGGCGAGCTGATCACGGCCCTGGTCGGCGCCGCCGTCACCCGCGCGTTCCTGGTGGGGTTCGCGGTGTGGCTGGCGATGCTGCTCTGGCCCGGGGTCGACGTCATGCCGTCGCAGATCTGGGCGGTCCTCTGGTTCGGGCTGATGGGAGCGGTGATGCTCGCCTTCCTCGGCCTCGCCACCTCGATCTGGGCCGAGAAGTTCGACCATGCGGCGGCGGTGACCAACTTCGTCGTCGCGCCGCTGTCGCTGCTGTCCGGCACCTTCTATTCGATCGAGACGCTCTCGCCCGCCTTCCGCGCGGTCAGCCACGCCAACCCCTTCTTCTACGTGATCTCGGGCTTCCGCTACGGCTTCCTCGGACGGACCGACTCGGACGTCTTGTTCGGCGCCCTGCTCCTCCTGGGCATCAACATCGCCTTCGGCGCGGCCGTCTACGCCCTGCTGAGGAGCGGCTGGAAGCTCAAGAGCTGACGTTCGGCTGCCGTTCAGCTTGCGTAACGAAAGCTGCGTCCCGCAGCCGTCCAGCCCGCGAGGAGCCGCTCATGCTTCGCCTGCCCGTCCTCGTCCTTGCCTTCGCAGCCGCCGCTTCCGCCGCGCCCGTCGCCGCGCAGATCGTGGGACGCAGCGACTATGGCTATGTCGGCCGCTCCGACCCTTTCCTGCCGGACAGCAGCCTCGGCGGCCCCGGCGCCGGCCGCGAGTCGCGGGCCATCCGCCGCGACATCCGCGAGGGCAGGCGGAGCGGCCAGCTCAGCCGGCAGGAGGCGCGGCAGCTCGGCCGGGAGGCGAAGCGGATCGGCTTTTCCGCGCGCCGCTACGGCCGCGACGGCCTCTCCGTCGGCGAATCGCGCGAGCTCCAGATGCGGGTCCTCGCCTTGCGCGGACGGGTGACCGCGGCGCGCCTAGGCCGCGACCGCCCCGCGCGCCGCGGGCGCGGCGGATGATCCATTCAGCGTCGCGGTCGCGCAGCTGAACGGCTGCTTTCAACTCCGTTCACGGCCGTAACATTCTCCGGGAGCTACAAGGCGACCATGCCTTTTCGACTCACAAGGAGAGTGACCATGCGTAAGATCCTGATTTCCGCCGCCGCCGTCGCCGCCCTCGCGACCGCCGCCGCTCCCGCCGCGGCCCAGCGCGGCTATGGCGGCTACAACCAGGGGCCGACCCGCTCCGTCCAGATCGAGAACCAGCTCCAGCAGCTGCGCGACCGCATCCGCCGTGCCGAGGACCGCGACCTCATCTCGCAGCGCGAGGAGGCACGGCTGCTCGACCGGCTGAGCAATATCGCCCGGCGCTACGACGGCTTCCGCCGCAACGGCCTCAGCCGCGGCGAGCATCAGGAGCTGCATTCGCGGATCCAGGACCTCCGTTCGCAGCTCCGCGACGAGCGCCGCGAGGAGCGCCGCGACGACCGCCGCCGCGGCTGGTAGGCGCGCCTCATTGACGCGGCGACTCCGCGCTGACTAAGGGAAAGGCGGCTCTTCGGGGCCGCCTTTCTCACAGCAGGAGCCCGTCCATGGCCATCACGCCGCTCATGCCCGTCTACCCGCGCTCGCCGGTGCGGCCGGTGAGGGGGGAGGGGGTCTATCTCTACGGCGAGGACGGGCGGCAATATCTCGATTTCGCGAGCGGGATCGCGGTCAACCTGCTCGGCCACGGCCACCCGCACCTCACGCAGGCCATCCAGGAGCAGGCGGCGACGCTGATCCACGTCTCCAACCTCTACGGCAGCCCGCAGGGCGAGGCGCTGGCGCAGCGCCTCGTCGACCTGACCTTCGCCGACACCGTGTTCTTCACCAATTCGGGCGCGGAGGCGGTCGAGGCCGCGATCAAGACCGCGCGGCGCTACCATTATGCCAAGGGCAATGCGCACAAGAACGTGCTGCTGACCTTCAGGAACGCCTTCCACGGCCGCACCATCGGCACGATCAGCGCGACCGACCAGGCGAAGCTGCGCGAGGGCTTCGAGCCCCTGCTCCCCGGCTTCGAGGTGCTCGAGTTCGACAATCTGGACGCGGCGCAGGCGGCGATCGCGGACAATGTCGCCGGCTTCCTGGTCGAGCCGGTGCAGGGGGAGGGCGGCGTCCGCCCGGCCTCGCCGGAGTTCATGCAGGGGCTGCGCGCGCTGTGCGACGAGCATGATCTGATGCTGGTGCTCGACGAGGTCCAGTGCGGCGTCGCGCGCACCGGCAGGCTCTACGCCTACGAGCATTACGGCATCGAGCCGGACATCCTCGCCACCGCGAAGGGCATCGGCGGCGGCTTTCCGCTGGGCGCCTGCCTCGCCACCGAGAAGGCGGCGGCGGGAATGACGATCGGCACCCATGGCTCCACCTATGGCGGCAACCCGCTCGCCATGGCCGCCGGCCAGGCCGTGCTCGACGTCGTCGCCAACGCGGAATTCCTCGGCCATGTCGCGAGGATGGGGGAGCGGCTGCGCGGCGCGCTCGAGCAGATGATCCCGAACCACGACCATCTGTTCGAGAGCGTGCGCGGGCTCGGCCTGATGCTGGGCGTCAGGATGAAGACCGACAGCCGCGCCTTCGTCACCTATCTGCGCGACCACGGCCTGCTGACTGTCGCGGCCGGCGACAACGTCATGCGCGTCCTGCCGCCGCTGGTCATCGAGGAGGCGCATGTCACCGAGTTCGTCGAGCGGCTGAGCGAGGCGGCGCGGCAATATCAGGCGCCCGCGGCGGCGTGAACGGATCCCTCCCCTGAAGCGGGCGGGCGCGAGCCGAAAGCTTGAACCCGGGCCCTTCATTGCCACATGGGCGGAATGTCTTCCCAACATGAAAGCCATGCGGAGCCGGCCGCGGATCTCGATCGCGCGCTCAGCTTCACCATCCCCGGGCGCCACGTGCGCGGCCGCGTCGTGCGCCTCGGGCCGGTGCTGGACGAGATCCTGTCCGCCCACGATTATCCGGCGCCGATCGCACGCATCCTGTCCGAGGCGCTGGTGCTGACGGCTTTGCTCGGCGCGATGCTGAAGGAGCCGGCCGGCCAGCTCACCATGCAGGCGCAGACCGAGAGCGGCATCGTCGATCTCCTCGTCTGCGACTATCGCGGCGGAGAGCTGCGCGGATATGTCCGGTTCGACCGTTCGCGGCTCGCCGACCTGCCGACCCATCGCGACCTCGCCACCCTGTTCGGGAAGGGCTATCTGGCGATCACCTTCGACCTGCCGGTCGCGAACGAGCGCTACCAGGGCATCGTCCCGCTCGAGGGCGGGTCGCTCGCCGAGGCGGCGGAGTGCTATTTCGGCCAGTCGGAGCAGGTGCCGAGCCTCGTCCGCCTCGCCGTCGACGATACCGGCCACGTCGCCGGCGGCCTCCTCGTCCAGCATCTCCCCGAAGGCGAGGAGGGGCGCGACCGCATCCACACCCGGCTCGACCATCCCGAATGGGAGCATGTCCGCATCCTCGCCGAGACCACCAAGGCGAACGAATTGTTCGAGCAGTCGCTGCCGCTCGAGGGCCTGCTGTGGCGCCTGTTCCACGAGGAGGAGGTGCATGTCCTCTCGACGGTGCCGCTCGCCAAGGGCTGCCGCTGCAGCTTCGAGCACATCCGGAGCGTGATCGCCCGCTTCCCCGCGGCCGAGCGGGAGCAGATGGTCGACGAGCACGGCTTCATCGCCGTCGACTGCGAGTTCTGCTCGCGCCTGTTCCCGATCAAGCTCGTCGATTTCGACGACTGAGCCCGCGACCGGCTGACGCGGCCCGTCTTTTCTGCTAAGCCCGCGCGGCCGGAGGAGGGGATGCTTCCGGCGCGAGGCGGCGCATGGGGTGCCGCTTCCGGGGGGTTCGGCTTCGATGACGTTGGGCAGGGGCGCACGCACGGGCGCCGTCATCCTCTTCGCGGCGGCCGCGGCGGCGGCGACGGGTTCGGCCGCGACGCGGACCGCCGTGCCGGTGCTCGGGCGGCTGGAGAACGGCCTCTGGCAGCTGCGCAGCCTCGATGGCGGCGGCACCATCGCCGCAGTCTGCCTGGGCGATCCGTCCGTCCTCGCGCAGCTGCGCCATCGCGGCGTCGCCTGCCGTCGCACCGTCGTCGGCCAGGGTCCGGACAGCGTCGAGCTGCGCTACAGCTGCCCGGCCGCTTTCGGCCAGACCGCGATCCGGGTCGAGACGTCGCGGCTGGCCCGCGTCGAGACGCAGGGCGTCGACAACGGCGTCCCCTTCGCCTTTCGCGCCGAGGCGCGGCGCGTCGGCTCCTGCCGCTGAGCGGCCCGGGGCGGCGCCGCGTCGCCGATGAACGGGAGCAGACGGAGGCGTTAAGAGCCTGTTTACCACGCCTTTGCTAGAAGGGCGGCGTGCCGGAAGTTTGGCACGCTTTCCTCCCTAGCAGGCTTGCACAGAGCCTAGACTGGGCCGCTCCGAACGGGGCGGCCCGTTTTTTAGCGCCCGCCGCCCGCCTGGCACCGCCGCAGGCGCTTGCCGCGCAGGCCCACGCACGGATCGGTGAGGTTCGGCGCCGCGAAGGCGGGGATCGCGAAGGGCGTCAGCGCCCGCGGCCGGTCGACCACGGGGACGAGGCTGTTCCTGAGCTCGCGCATCCGTTCGCGCGCGATCACGTTGAGCTCGCCCTTCGGGCGGGCCAGAGCTTCCTTGAGGATGTTGGTCGCGGTCTGGCAGAAGCCGATCTGCGCCTGCAGCGTCGAGAAGTTGTTGTACGTCTGCGTCGAATAATCGTCGAACTTGCGCGGGCCCTGGGTGGCGCCGTGGACGCGGCGGAAATAGCCGTTGAGCGTGGTATAGGCGCTGGCGAGCTCGGCCGAATGGTGAGCCAGCAGCGCGTTGTAGTTCGGCACGGCGCGCAGATAGGCCGAGAACTGGCACTGCAGCGCCGCGACGTTCAGCCCCGAGCGCAGGTTCCAGAGCAGCGATGCGCGATACTCGGCCGGATTCGCTCCGGGGATCGCCACGCCCACCAGGGGATCGTTGGCCTCGATCGGGCCGCGGCGGAAATCGGGCTCGTTGATGAAGAGCTGGGCCGCCGCCGGCTCGGCGCCTGCGATGGCGACCAACGCAGCGGCTACGCCTGCGCGCAGCCATTTGGTCCGCATTTTGATCATTCCCACCCTTCTCGCCTTCAAGCATACACCATTAGCCGACCCCGCCGCGCGTTCCAGATTGGATCGGGGACTCCGTCGCGCCAGCGGCACGGTTCACCGGCTAAGCCGCTGGCATACAAGAAAAAGGCCGCCCGTCAAACGGGCGGCCTTCGTCTCTCGCTGCGGTTGCGGCCGCAGCGGCGGATCACATGCCGTTGACGGTGCCGCCGGCCGCGTTTCCGCCGGTGTCGCCGCCGACGTCGGTGCCGCTGGCCTCGCTGCCGGTGCCGGCATCGCCGCCGCTGTTGCCGCCGGCTCCCGCGCCGGTGCCCGTACCGGTGCCGGTGCCGGCGTCGGTGCCGGTGGTGCCGCCGGTGCCGGCGCCGCCGTTGAGGCCGGCATCCGTGCCGTTGCCGAGCGTCTCGACGGCGCTCGGGTCGCCGAGGTTGCCGAGATCCGTATTGCCCATGTTGTCGGCGGCGTTGTTCGTTTCGCCGCCGCCGCTGCAGGCCGCGACGAGAAGGGCCGCGCCGGCGATCATCGAGCCGGTGGCAAGCTTGAGGTAACGCATCGAGTGTCTCCTGGGCTGATGATCCGCCCGGCGGCCGGGCCGCTGGTCGGTTGCGCGTCTACGCTTTTCGAGGAGGGACGTTCCGTCCCGCCTCCTCACAAGAAGAAGGGCCGCCCGGTTGCCCCGGCGG
>DASWMB010000079.1:0-10455 GCA_036399955.1 Allosphingosinicella sp.
GGCGTCGTGCGCAGGCGCGGCGAAGAAGGCGTGCTGCCGGTCGCCGACGAGGAAGCGCACGCGGCGGTGCGGGAGCAGCGAGCGGATGACATGGGCGTGGCCGCCGCCGCCGAAGATCAGCGCTTCGCGCTCGCTCACCGGTCGCCCCTCTGCGTTTCGATCAGTGCGACGACCGTCCCGTCGTCCCGCGCCAGCGTCGCGAGCGACGGCTCGTGGAGCCGCCATTCGAGCGCGGCGCCCCGGCCCGCGTTGCCGAAGTAGAAGACGTCGCGCGAGAGCGGGCCCGGTGCAGCCCCCCAGCGGGCCGCGTCTCCCGCGGCGCGCATCTCGCAGATGTCGGCGATCACGGGATAGGCGGCGCAATAAAGGAGGCCGAGGCCGTTCAGATCGTGCTGCGGCTGCAGCGCGTAGCGGCAGCGGGCGAGGACCGGCCGCGGCGCGTCCCGCTCCTGCCGGCGCTCGGCAAAGCCGGCGGCGAAGGCGGGAAGGGCTTCGAGCCCGGGCACCGCGCAGCGCTCCGGCAGCACCGGCTGCGCGGCGGCGAGGCGCCCGGCCTCGAGCGCGGGATAGGCGAAGCTCGACATGAGCTCGGCGCCGATCGAGCGCCCGCCGTCCGAGGAGACCGAGACGTTCGAGAAGAACAACGCCGCGCCGAAGCGCTGGAGAGAAGCCTCGAATGCGAGGGTCTCGCCCTCCTCGAACGCGCCGAGCGGCGCGGAGGCCTCGAAGCGGATTCGGCCGAAGGCGGGGAAGATGCGCCGCCCGCCGGCGTCGGCCAGCTGGTGCGGGAGGACGCCGAGGCCGGCGCCGACCAGCCGCCAGTGGAGATCGCCGAGCGCGCGGAACAGCCAGCCTTCGGAAAGGCCGCCCATCGCCATGTGCGGCATCGAGAGCCGGACCTGCTCCGCCAGGGTCACGCCCGCGGCCGCCGCCGGCCGCGGTTGGAGGCCCGCGCGCGACACTGCGAGGAGATCGCCGGGACTGGCCGCGCTTAGCCATTCCGCGTCGGTGAGCTCGCGCCCGAGCGCCTCCTCTGCGGCGAGGCGGAGCGACAGCAGCGCGAAGCTGTCGAGGCCGAGCTCCGCCCAGCTCCGCCTCGCATCGGCCGGGGTGAAGCCCTGGATCGAGGCGGCGATGGCGGCGGCGAGCCGCGCCTTCGGATCCGCTTGCGCCATCAATGCTCCACCGTCGCCGCGAGGACGTCGGCAACAGCGCCGCGTTTGACGATCTTGCCGCCCTCCAGCCGCACCGCGTCGGTGCACCAGAGGGCGACAAGGTCGGCGGAGTGGGAGGCGAGGACGAGGATGCTGGTGCCGCCGACGAACTCGGCCATGCGCTGGTGCGCCTTCTGCTGGAAGGCGGCGTCGACGAGGCCGAGCCATTCGTCGATCAGCAGGATTTCCGGCGGCGCGCAGGTCGAGACGGCGAAGGCGAGCCGCATGATCATGCCCGCCGAATAGGTCCTGACCGGGGCCGCGATGAAGGGGCCGAGCTCGGTCCATTCGACGATCTCGTCCACCCGCTTCCTCATCTCGCGCGGCGGGAGATCGAGGTGCATGCCGAGCAGGATGATGTTCTCGAGGCCCGTGGCGTTGACGTCGAGGCCGATGCCGTGGCTGAGCAAAGGCGTCAGCCGGCCAACGCGAATGACCCTGCCGCGCGCCGGCTCGTAGACGCCGGCCATCGTCCGAAGGAGGATGCTCTTGCCCGCGCCGTTGGGCCCGATCAGCGCCAGCCGGTCGCCGTCGGCGAGATCGAGATCGATGTCGCGCAGCGCGGCGACGCTCGCCTGCCGTCCCTCCAGCGTCAGCTTGCGTCCGAGCGCGCCGCGCAGCGCAAAGCGCCGCATCGAGCGGGCGCTCATATGGTAGATCGGAAAATCGAGGCTGACGCCGCTGAGGCTGAGCTGTGCCATGGAAGGCCGGCACCATAATGAGCGAGTGCGGCTTGCACCAGACGGCCTCCCTCCGCCATGTGCACCGGATGAAGACGATCATCGACGAGGAGCGCGCGCTGATCACCGTCGTCGCCGAGGGCGGCGGCGAGACGAGCTACCCTATGGCCAGCGCCGAGGGCTTCGCCGCGGCCTCTCGCGCCTGGCTGCGCGCCGGCTGGGACGCAAAGCACGTCTACAGCTTCACCTGGATGGGCCGGCCGGTGATCCAGCTCCCCGAGGACCTGGTGCGTATCCAGGAGCTGATCTGGGCCGAGCGGCCGGACGTGATCGTCGAGACCGGCATCGCCCATGGCGGCTCTTTGGTCTTCTTCGCCTCCCTGTTCCAGGCGATCGGCAATGGCCGCGTCGTCGGCGTCGACATCGACATACGACCGCACAACCGCGCCGCGATCGAAGCGCATCCCCTCGCCGGGAGGATCGCGCTCGTCGAAGCGTCCTCGACTTCGCCCGAGGCGGCGGCCGCCGTGGCGGCGCTGGTCGGGCCGGGAGAAAAGGCGATGGTCGTCCTCGATTCGAACCACAGCCGCGCCCATGTGCTCGCCGAGCTGCGCCTCTACGCCCCGCTGGTTCCGGTCGGCGGCTATGTGATCGTCGAGGACGGCATCGTCGAGGATCTCGCGGGCGCTCCGCGCAGCGCACCCGACTGGGCGGAGAACAACCCGCAGCAGGCGGTCCGCGATTTCCTGGCCGAGGACGACCGCTTCGAGCTCGTCGAGCCGGAATGGCCGTTCAACGAAGGGCTGGTGCGCGAGCGCGTGACCTACTGGCCGTCCTGCCACCTGAAGCGGATCCGCCGATGAAGGTGGTCCTGCTCGCCGGCGGAGTGGGCTCGCGCCTGTCGGAAGAGACGCAGTTGCGGCCGAAGCCGATGGTCGAAATCGGCGGCCAGCCGATCCTCTGGCACATCATGATGGGCTATGCCCGCCACGGCCTTACCGATTTCATCGTCTGCCTCGGCTACAAGGGCTATCTGGTCAAAGAGTATTTCGCCAACTTCATCCTCCACCGCTCCGACCTCACCGTCGACCTCGCCAGCGGATCGATCACGCACCGCCGCGGCGACGGCGTGCCGGACTGGCGCGTCACCTTGGTCGACACGGGAGCGGAGACGATGACCGGCGGGCGGCTGAAGCGAGTCGCGGACCTGCTCGATCCGGAAGAGCCCTTCTGCATGACCTATGGCGACGGCGTTTCGGATATCGACATCAAGCGTCTGATCGCCTTTCATCGCGAACAAGGGCGGGAGGCGACTCTCACCGTCGTGCGCCCGCCGGCGCGCTTCGGCGCCACGGTGCTCGAGGGCGATCGCGTCGCGCGCTTCGAGGAGAAGCCCGCCGACGGCTGGATCAACGGCGGCTTCTTCGTGCTCGAGTCGTCCGTCATCGATCGGATCGAGGGCGACGGCACCGCCTTCGAGCACGAGCCGCTTGCCGGCCTGGCCGAGGACGGGCAGCTCGCCGCCTTCCGCCACGAAGGCTTCTGGCAGCCGATGGACACGCTCCGCGACAAGGCGCAGCTCGAGGCGCTCTGGGCGGAAGGCAATCCGCCCTGGAAGAGCTGGTGAGCCGAAATCCCGATCCCGCCTTCTGGAGCGGGCGCCGGGTTCTCCTCACCGGCCATAGCGGCTTCAAGGGGGCCTGGGCGGCGCTCTGGCTGCACCGCCTTGGCGCGGAGGTGCACGGGTTCGCGCTCGCGCCGGAGACGCAGCCGAGCCTGTGGCGGCTCGCGGGCCAGCGCCTGCTGGCGAGCGAGACGATCGGTGACGTGAGGGACGCGCGCGCGCTCGCCGGCACCGTAGCGCGCGTGCGGCCGCAGATCGTTCTCCACATGGCAGCGCAATCGCTGGTGCGGCGCGGTTTTGCCGATCCTGCGGGCACGGCCGCGGCGAACGTCATGGGGACCGTGAACCTGCTCGAGGCACTGCGCGGCCTCGGCGGCGTCGAGGCGGCGCTCGTCGTCACCACCGACAAGGTCTATGCGAACGGCGGCGAGGGGCGCGCCTTCCGTGAGGACGACCCGCTCGGCGGCAGTGACCCTTATTCTGCGTCCAAGGCCGCGGCCGAGCTGCTGACGGCGAGCTACGCCGCCTCCTTCTTCGATGCGGCCGGCGTGCCGGTGGCGACGGCGCGGGCGGGCAACGTCATCGGCGGCGGCGACTGGGCCGAGGACCGGCTGGTGCCGGACCTGTGGCGGGCGGCGCATGCGGGCGTGCCGCTGCGCCTGCGCGCGCCCGGCTCGGTGCGGCCGTGGCAGCATGTGCTGGAGCCGCTCGCCGGCTATTTCCTCCATCTCGAAGCGCTGGCGGCGGGGGAGGGGGTGCCCCGCGCGATGAACTTCGGCCCGGCGGCGGGCGAGTGCCTGACCGTCGCCGAGCTGGCCGACGCGGTCGGCGCGGCGCTCGGCGCCGCGTGCGCCTGGGAGCGGGATGCCGGCGTGCATCCGGCCGAAGCGGCGTCGCTCGCGCTCGACGCGACGCTGGCGGCGCGGACGCTCGGCTGGACTCCGCGGCTGACGGCCGGCGGGGCGGCGGCCTGGACCGGGGGCTGGTATGCGGACCACGGCGCAGGAGGCGCGGCTCGGGACCTCTGCCTCGCCCAGATCGCGGCCTATGAGGCGCTGGCATGAGCGACTGCCAGGCCTGCGGGAGCCTCCTGCAGCGCAGCTTCGTCGATCTCGGCCTGCAGCCGCTCGCCAA
The DNA here is from genome assembly GCA_036399955.1 of Allosphingosinicella sp. GTDB lineage: Bacteria > Pseudomonadota > Alphaproteobacteria > Sphingomonadales > Sphingomonadaceae > Allosphingosinicella. The sequence continues at coordinate 4,653 of DASWMB010000079.1, forward strand.
CGCCCTCGTCGATCCGGAGCGCGCCCACCTCCCGGACCGGCTGCTGCCGCTCCATGCCCGCGTCTGCGACCGCTGCCTGCTGGTCCAGGTCGACCGCGACGTCGCGCCTGACGAGATCTTCTCCGATTATTGCTATTTCTCCTCCTTCTCCGAGAGCTGGGTCGCCCATTGCGCGGCTTACGCCGAGGCGACGATCGAGCGCTTCGGCCTCGGCCGCGGTTCGCAGGTAGTGGAGATCGGGAGCAACGACGGTGCGCTGCTCCAATATTTCGTCGCGAAAGCCATCCCGTCGCTCGGGATCGAGCCTGCCGCCAATGTCGCGCAAGCGGCGATCGCGCGCGGGGTGCCGACCGAAGTCGCCTTCTTCGGCGAGGAGACGGCGGGCCGGCTGGTCTCGCAAGGGCGCTCCGCGGACCTGATCGCAGCGACGAACGTCCTCGCCCACGTCCCGGACATCCACGACTTTGTTCGCGGCGTCCGCACTTTGCTCAAGCCGGACGGCGTGTTCGTGGTCGAGTTCCCGCATTTGCTGAACCTCATCCGCGAGGTCCAGTTCGACACCATCTACCACGAGCATTTTACCTACCTGTCGCTCGTCTCCTTGCGCGGCATCCTCGAGCGGCAGGGCCTCGTCCCGTTCGACGCCGAGCGGCAGCCGACCCATGGCGGGTCGCTGCGGGTCTTCGCAGCTCGGGCTGAGGCCGGGCGGGTCGGGAGCGCGGCCGTGCAGGCACTGCTCGACGAGGAGATCGCGGCCGGGCTCGATCGAGCCGAGGGTTATGGGGGGTTCCAGCCACGCGCCGAGGCCGCCCGCGACGGGCTGCTGGCGTTCCTGCGCGACGCCAGGGCGAGGGGAGAGACGGTCGCGGGCTACGGCGCCGCCGCCAAGGGCAACACCCTGCTCAACTTCGCCGGGATCACGGGTGCGGACCTGCCGTTCGTCGTCGATCGCAACCCGGCCAAGCAGGGCCGCCTCCTTCCGGGATCGCGAATCCCGATCCGGCCGGTCGAGGCGTTGATCGAGGCGCGGCCGGATCATGTCCTGATCCTCCCCTGGAACCTCGCCGGCGAGGTGATCGCCCAGCTCCCTCAGGTCGGCAGCTGGGGCGGCCGCTTCGTCACGGCCATCCCGGAGGCCCGCGTCCATGCGCATTGAGCCTGCCACGCTCGAGGACCTCGCGCTCCTGCAATGGGACGTGAGCGAGGACGAGCGCGGCAGCTTCGCGCGCACCTTCTGCCGCGAGGAGCTTCGCGCGGCGGGCCCGGACTTCGAGATCGTGCAGGCGAATCTGTCGACCAACGCCGCGCGCCACACGCTGCGCGGCCTCCATTTCCAGTCGCCGCCGCACGAGGAGCCGAAGATCGTCTCCTGTCTTGCCGGGCGCATCTGGGACGTCGCCGTCGACCTTCGCGAGGGCTCCCGGACTTTCCGCCGCTGGGAGGCGTTCGAGCTGGCGCCCGCGGAACGTTGTGCCCTCTTCATCCCGGCCGGCTTCGCCCACGGCTTCCTGACGCTCGAGCCGGACTCTGTCGTCCATTATCTGATGGGCGCGCCCTTCGTTGCCGGCGCAGGCCGGGGGATCCGCTGGGACGATCCCGCGCTCGGGATCGACTGGCCGGCGGCGCCCGCGGTCATCTCCGAGCGCGACAGGAGCTTTCCGCCGCTCGGACCGTCCGGCACCTGACCGCTCAGAGCGCGACCTCCTCCGGCTCCAGCAAGGCGAGATGCTCGTGCGTCGCCTGCGGCGCGCGCGGATAGCGCACGCCGTCCCTCAGCGCAGCCTCGTCGTCGGGAAAGGAAAAGCCGGTGATCATCGAGGGCACATGGCCGAGCCAGCGCATCCGCGCCTGCTGCAGCTTCACGGAGAGCTTCGCCCGCCACGGAGTGACCGGAAGCGGCCCCGGCTCCGGGCCTGTCCAGCCATGGTCCCTGAGGATCCCGGCGAGCTCGGCGCGCAGCGTGGGATCGTCGATCCAGCGCAGATGGAAGCCGAGGTCGGCGAGCACTGCCGCGCGGTCGAGCGGCGGCAGCGCGCCCGTCTCGCGGCGGACCAGCTCATATTCGTGATAGAGCATGTTCTGGCCGAGATTGACGCCCGGCACCGGCGCCGCATGGAGCCAGGACTTGCCCTCGAACCGATCGAGATAGTCGCGGAAATCGCCGCCGCCGCCGCGCAGATAGCCGAGCCCCGCGCTCCGGTGCGGCGCATAGGCGATGCTCGGCGGCCGGTCGTGGTGGAGCTGGCGCTCGGCGACTGTGAGGAAGCGCGACAGGAACGCCGCGTCCGCCGCGGTCGAGTTGCAGACGCTCCCGAAGCGGCCGGCGATCGCCGTCAGCACGGCGCGCGGGACGAGGCAGTTGGAGAGGATCGGGAGCGCGTGGGCGATGTCCGTGACATGGCCGGCCGCGAGCAGCTCGGCGGTGCGCGTCGTGCGGACCGCGAACAGCTTGCCGGTCCACGGCGTCTGCCACAGCCGCAGCGGGGGCGGATGGTCGGCGACATGGTCGGTCGGGTAGGAGATCAGCGTCTCGGGCGATCGTTCGGCGAGCGCGGCGAGCTGGCCCCAATGGTTCGGCTTCGAGATCTTGCGGTCGTAATGGATCGAGAAATGGGTCGCCTGCGAGCGCTCCGTCGCCTCGCCGAGGGCCCATTCCCAATGCTCGGGCATGCTCATCTCGCGCGGCGGCCGCAACCAGGTGACGCGGGGCCCCGCTCCGGGATCGGGTGTGAGGCGACGAGCGGGTTCCGAATTGTCGGAAACGTAGATGTCGAGCGCGCAGTCCTGGTCGAGCAGCGAGCGGACCGCCCGCACGGCGAGGTCGGGCCGGTTGCGCGTCGGGATGACGACCGCGACGCTCACAGCTCGGTCGCTTCGAACAAGGCGAGGTGGTCGGCGCCTTGGTGCGGCCGCCGCGGGTAGCGCAGCGCGTAATCGACTGCCTTGGTGTCGCTCGCGAAGTGCATGCCCGAGAGGGTGGCGACGTCGCGCCCGAGGGCGAGGCGCATCCGCGTGACGGCCTCGTCGCGGACCTCGCGCCAGCTGCGCCGCGGCAGCGGCGTCGGCTCGGGCCCGCGCCAGCCGTGCCGCACCAGCACGTCGCGCATCGCCGCTTCGAGGCGCGGATCGCGTATGTAGCGCAGCTGCTCGCCGAGATCGGCGATCACCGCGTCGCGATCGAGCGGCGGCAGGCGCGCGCCCGTCTCGCGGCGGACCAGCTCATATTCGTGGTAGAGGATGTTCTGCCCCAGGCTGAGGCCGGGGATCGGCGCCGCCTCGAGCCACGGCTTGCCCCCGTGCAGCTTCATGAAGTCCCCGAAGTCGCCGCCCTTGCCGCCGAGATAGCCCTGGCCGTTGCTCCGTTCCGCCGCATAGAGCACGCCCGTCGAGCGGTCGTGGTGGACATAGTCGTCGTACAGCGCGGCGAAGCGGAACAGGAAGGCGGCGTCGGGCCCGGTCGAATCGCAGACGTCGCCGAAGCGCGCCACGATCGCATCGAGCACCGGCCGCGGCACGACGCAGTTCGAAAGGACGGGAAAGCCCTGCGGGAAGCGCATGATGTGCCCGTCCGCCACCGCCCGCGCCACCGTCGCCGTTTCGATCCGGTAGGACTTTCCGGTCCAGAGCGGCTGCCACAGCCGGCGCGGCGGGATGAGGTCCGAGACGAGGTCCGAGTTGAAGGTGACCACCTTGTCCGGCCACGCCGCCGCCGCTTCGGCGAGCGGCGTCCAATGGCCGGGCTTCGAGATCTTGCGGTCGTAGTGGACGCTGAAATGGGTCGCGCCGGAGCGGCTCATCGCTTCTCGGATCGCCCAGTCCCAGTGGCGCGGCATCGCCAGCTCCTCGGCCGGCCGGAGGTAGCCGAGCCGCGGATGCCGCCGGCAGAAGGTCTCCAGCGCATCGGGAGACGTGCTGTTGTCGGAGATGAAGATTTCGAGCGGCACGTCCTGCCGCAGCAGCGACAAAGCGGCGTCGCTCGCCAACTGCGGCCGGTTGCGGGTCGGAATGACGACCGCGATGCGGACGCTCATGCGCCGCTCGCGATGAGGGCCGGGAGGTCGTCGAGGACGCTGCGCGGCGAGAAGCCGAATTCGGAGCGCACCCGCTCCACGTCGATCGCGGGGAAGCTCACCGTCGGCGCGCCGTCGCGAATGCGGACCTCGCAGCCGCTGTGCCGCGCGATCGCCGCGGTCAGCTCCGCATTGGTCACCGAGACGCCGCTCGCGACGTTGTAGATCGCGTGCCGCCCGCCCAGCGCGATCTTCACGAGGAGGTCGACGACGTCCTCGACCGAGACATAGTCCTTCGCGGACTCCGGCGCCGTCTGGAGCGCGATCGTCCCGCTCTCCCGTACTTCCTGGAGAAGCATGGCGAGGAAGGTCTTGTCCTGGCCCGGGCCGTAGACGTTGGAGAGCCGCGCGACACGCCCTTTCGCGCCGAGCGAGAGGGTCAGCGCTTCGCCGGCCGCCTTCGACAGATGGTAGATGTCGTGCGGATCGGCGGGACGGACGCGCAGCTCGTCCTCCTCCCGCGCGGGCGGGTCGCTCCGGAGGTACAGCCGCGCGGAGGAGAGATAGAGGAGGGAATCGAAGGACGCGCTGCGGACGAGATCGAGCAGCCGGCAGACATGGGCTTCGATCGCGTCGGCCGGCCGCTCGCGGAAATCGGCGGTGAGTCCGATGCAGTAGATGACGTTGCCGAGCGCGCGGCCGGCGAGCGGCTCGTCCCGCCGCGGCGCCTGCCATTCGAGCCCGAGGCGATCGAGATGGCGGACGAGGTGCGATCCGATGAAGCCGCCGCCGCCGAGGACCGTGATCACAGCCCGCCCGTCGGATGGTGGAGGGCGGGATCGCGATGGAGGAGCAGTTTCGGGCTGACGTTCGGCACGATCAGGAACGGCTCGCCCTCGACGATCTCCGGCTCGCGGGTCGCGAAGACGTTGAAGCCGTGCGGCGGACCTTCGAGCCAGGCCGTATCGATCGGCACCAGCTCGATGGGGCGGCCCGACATGTCGACGTTCGACTGGAAATCCCGGACCGCGAACAAAGTATAGCCGAGCGCCGTCAGGTGCCGCGCGATCTCGGTGTTCCCGAGCCCGTCGCTCCAATCGACATAGGAGCGGTGGATTTCGAACACGAGATGCGGCCCGTCCTCGCGCAGCACCCGTTCCGCGCCGCGCAGGACGGTGAGCTCCGCGCCCTCGAGGTCGAGCATGACGAGGCCGACACGCGCGATACCCGCTTCCTGGGCGTAGAGGTCGATCGTCGTCGTCGGCACGCCCGAGGCGGAGGCGACTGTCGCCGCGAGCGCGTCCTCGCCGACGAACGAAAGCCGGGTCTCGGCGTCGCTCCAAAGGCCGATCGCATGGACGCGAACATTGTCGAGCCGGTTGAGCTCGGCGTTGCGGCGGATCATCGCGGCCTGGTCCGCGTCCGCCTCGAAAGCGTGGCAGACGCCGCGGCCGCGAAGCGCATGGGCGAGCGGGATCGCCTGGTCGCCGAAATAGGCGCCGCCGACGATCGCATGCTCGATTCCCTGCGCGAGGTGGAGCAGCAGCCTCGTCGTCTGCGGCTCCCAGACATGGTCCGGCCGCGCCGGCACGGACATGACGAAGTCCCGCGCGATCTTCGAGCGATAGGGAAATTCGAAGACGAGGGCGTTGCCGAGCTCCTTGCGGACCGTCTCGAGGCCGGCGTGGAGCGCGTCCGCGATGGGGCCGGTGACCTCGTCCCGCACCGTCGTGAAACGATGCTCGGGCCGGCGCTCATAGGCCATGAGCGCGGCGAGGACCGCGGCGCGTGCC
>DASWMB010000080.1:0-7591 GCA_036399955.1 Allosphingosinicella sp.
CTTCGAGACGCCGCGTCGCCAAGCTCAGCGGCTCCTCAGGATGAGCGATCGTTCTTATATCCCGCTCATCCTGGGGAGGGACTCAGCCTGGCGACGCGGTCCTTCGAGACGCCGCTTCGCCAAGCTCAGCGGCTCCTCAGGATGAGCGATCGTTCTTATATCCCGCTCATCCTGGGGAGGGACTGAGCTTGGCGAAGGCCCGTCTCGAAGGACAATTGCGAGTGAGCAGCCCATGACCGAGATCACAGTCGCCGCACTCCAGCTCGCGTTCGGCGAGGACCTTCAGGAGAATATCCGCAACGTCTCCGCGCTGGTGCGCGAGGCGGCGGCGAAGGGGGCGAAGGTGGTGCTGCCGCCGGAGCTGTTCGAAGGCCCCTATTTCTGCCGCACCGAGGACGAGAGCCTGTTCATCAACGCACGCGCCGTGGACGAGCATCCGGCGGTGCTGGCGATGCGGGAGCTCGCGGGCGAGCTCGGCATCTATATCCCGACCAGCTTCTTCGAGGCGGACGGGCCGCACCATTACAACTCGCTCGCCATGATCGACGACAGGGGCGGCGTGATGGGCGTCTACCGCAAGAGCCACATCCCCGACGGGCCGGGCTATGAGGAGAAATTCTACTTCCGGCCCGGCAATACCGGCTTCAAGACCTGGAAGACGCCCGGCGCGACGCTCGGGATCGGCATCTGCTGGGACCAATGGTATCCGGAGACGGCGCGAAGCCTGATGCTGATGGGTGCCGAGATCCTCTTCTACCCGACCGCGATCGGCTCCGAGCCGCACGACCCGGAGCTCGACACCAGCCGCCTCTGGCGCCGGGCGATGGTCGGCCATGCGGTCTCGAACGTCGTGCCGGTCGTCGCCTCCAATCGGATCGGCGACGAGTGCGGGCAGGTCTTCTACGGCCACAGCTTCATCTGCGACGAGCGCGGCGACATGCTCGCCGAGTTCGGCCGCGACGAGACCGGCGTCCTCACCGCCACGCTCGACCTCGCCAGCATCAAGAAGCACCGCGCCGCCTTCGGCTTCTTCCGCGACCGGCGGCCGGAGCTCTACGGACGGATCAGCGAGGACCTTTAGAGGCAGTGCCAGTCGCGTCATCCCGGCGGAGGCCGGGATCTCGGCGGGTGAAGAGAGCAGGCGCACGTGCCGCGCTCCATCGACGGTCAGGCCTGCTCTCCCTGAGAACCCGGCCTTCGCCGGGATGACGGTCTCGGACTAGGAGGGGCGGAGCTCCACGGCGCGGGCGAAGACGTCCTCGAACATGGCCGCCGTCAGACGGCCGGTGTTCTGGTTGTAGCGGGAGCAGTGATAGCTATCGACCAGCACCCGCCCGTCGGGCAGGCGATGCTCGGCGAGGTGGCCGAAGGGGAAGGCGGACAGGCGCCCGCCCATCGTCCGCACCGCGGCGTCGTGGCCGATGCGGCCGAGCGCGACAAGCACGCGGGCACGCGGCAGCTCTCCGAGAGCGGGCCCCGAGAAGTTGCGCGTGCAGGTCGCGATCTCCTGCGGCGTCGGCTTGTTCTGCGGAGGCACGCATTTGACCGAATTGACGATGGCGACGCCGCGGAGGCGAAGGCTGTCGTCCGGCCGCTGCTCGTAGCGGCCCTCGGCGAGGCCGAATTTCAGCAGCGTCTCATAGAGGAGGACGCCGGCATAATCGCCGGTGAAGGGCCGGCCGGTGCGGTTGGCGCCGTGCTTGCCGGGCGCGAGGCCGCAGATCACCAGCCAGGCGTCTGGATCGCCCCAGTTCGGCACCGGTGCGTTCCACCAGGCGGGATATTCGGCGCGCAGCTCATTGCGGAAGGCGACGAGGCGCGGGCAGAGCGGGCAGTCGCGCGGCGCTTCGGCCGCGGGGGTCGGGCTTTCGGGCGGCATGGGAAGCGTCTAGTCGGCGGGCGATGGCGAAGACAAGCTATGCGCTCGCGCTCGGATCGAACCGGCGCTCCCGGCATGGGTCGCCGGCGGCGACGGTCCGCGCCGCTTTGGCCGAGCTCGCTCCGGAGGGCGTCTCGACGATCCGGGCGACGCCGGCGCTCGGACCCGCGGGGCGGAGCTTCGCCAATGCCGCCGCGATCGTCACGAGCCGGCTCGAGCCGCCGGAGCTGCTGGCGCGGGCGAAGGAGATCGAGCGCGCGTTCGGGCGGCGCGGCGGGCGCAGATGGGGCGCGCGGGTGCTCGACATCGACATCCTGCTCTGGTCGGGCGGGGCCTGGGCCGATGCGGGGCTGATCGTGCCCCATCCGGAGATGCGGAGGCGCGCCTTCGTTCTGGAGCCGCTGGCGGAGATCGCGCCGGACTGGCGGGATCCGCTGACCGGCAGGACCGTGCGGCAGCTCCTCCACCGGCTGCGGCGGCCGGTGCCTCAGGGAGCGGCCCGCTAGGCGCCGGGCGCGGGGAAGCTCAGATAATGGAGGCGGCGGACCTCGCGCCGGCCGCGCACCACCGTGTCGAGGATGAGGCCGCACATGAAGCTCATGAACGCGACGATCATCAGGCCGGTGGCGAGGATCGCGGTCGGGAAGCGCGGGACGAGGCCGGTCTCGGCGTAGGTGATCACCAGCGGTGCCGCGAGCGCGAGCGCGAGGAGCGCGAGGACGAGGCCGAAGCCGCCGTAGAAGAGCACCGGCCGCTCGATGCGGACGAGGTGGAGGATGGTGCGGAGGATCCGCCAGCCGTCGCGCCAGGTCGAGAGCTTCGAGTGCGAGCCCTCGGGGCGGGCGCCGTAGGTGGTGACGATCTCGGCGACGGGCATGGCGAGCTCGAGGGCGTGGACGCTGATCTCCGTCTCGGTCTCGAAGCCGCGGGAGAGGGCCGGGAAGGACTTGGCGAAGCGGCGCGAGAAGACTCGGTAGCCGGAGAAGATGTCGCTGAAGGTGCGGCCGAACAGGCGCGAGAGGAGGCCGGTGAAGAGGCGGTTGCCGAGCCTGTGGCCGCGGCGATAGGCCTCCTCGACCGCCGAGCGGCGCGCGCCGACCACCATGTCGAGCTGCTCGTCGAGGAGCCGGGCGACGAGCGCCGGCGCGGCGGCGGCGTCATAGGTCGCGTCGCCATCGGCCATCACATAGATGTCGGCCTCGACGTCGGCGAACATCCGGCGGACGACATGGCCCTTGCCCTGCATCCGCTCGGTGCGGACGATGGCGCCGGCCGCGGCGGCGACCTCGCGGGTGCGGTCGGTCGAATTGTTGTCGTAGACGTAGATGGAGGCGTCGGGCAGCGCGGCGCGAAAGCCCGCCACCGTCTGCGCGACAGCGGCCTCCTCGTTATAGCACGGCAGGAGGATTGCGATGCGGAGCCCCTCCGTTGACCTCGGCAGATCAGCAGCCATGCTTCCCCCAGACCTGGTTCGTCCCGAGCGCAGTCGAGGGGCGCCGGCACAGCGTCGGAGCCCTCGCCCCTCGACTTCGCTCGGGACGAACGGAGACGTCAGTCCTTGCTCTTGGGCTTCTTAGCAGCAGCCTTCTTCGGCGGGGAAGGCTCATCGGCCGCCGGCGCGTCCGCCTTCTTCGCCTTCGCCTTCTTCGTCGGCTTGTCCTCGGCGGCGGGAGCCTCGGCGGCGGGAGCGGCGTCCTCGGCCTTGGCCTTCTTGCCGCCGCCCTTCTTCGCCTTGGGCTTCTCGTCGTGCCCGTGGTCGTGGCTGCAATCCGGGCCGTGGACATGGCCTTCCTCGGCCTCGATCGCGTGCTGGAGCTCGTCGCGCGTCGCGGGACGCTCGGCGACCTCGGCGAGCCCGAACAGGAAGTCGACGACCTTGTCCTCGTAGAGCGGCGCGCGCAGCTGGGCGGCGGCCATCGGCGTGTCGCGGACATAATCGACGAAGCGCTGCCTGTCCTCGGGCCGATATTGCTGCGCGGCCTGGGCGACGAGCTGGTTCATCTCCTGCTGGCTTATGTCTACGCCGTTCTTCTGGCCGATGTCGGAGAGGAGAAGGCCCAGGCGGACGCGGCGCTCGGCGATGCGGCGATAGTCTTCGCGCTCGCGCTCCATCTCGGCGCGGGCGGCTTCGGGATCGGCCTCGTGGCCGGCCTCGTGCTCGAGCTGCTGCCAGATCTGTTCGAATTCGGCATCGACCATCGAGGGCGGCACCGGGAAATCGTGGCGGCCGGCGAGCTCGTCGAGCAGCTGGCGCTTCATGTGCGTGCGGATGAGGCCGTTCACCTCCTGCTGGAGCTGGCCCTTCAGCAGCTCGCGAAGCTGGGCGATCCCCTCCAGCCCCATCGCCTGGGCGAAGGCGTCGTCGAGCACCGTCTCCTTCGCGGTCTGGACCTCGTTCACGGTCACCTCGAAGGTGGCGTCGCGGCCCTTCAGAGTCTCGACGTTGTAGTCGTCCGGGAAGCGGACTTTGAGCGTGCGCTGCTCGTTCGCCCTGGCGCCGACGAGCTGGTCCTCGAAGCCGGGGATGAGCGAGCCCGAGCCGAGATCGACCGGCATGGCCTCGCCCTTGCCGCCCTCGAACGGGGTGCCGTCGATGCTGCCCTCGAAATCGATGACGACGCGGTCGCCCATCCTGGCGGCATGCTTGGCGGGGGCGGGCTCGTAGCTCTTCTGGCCGGACGCGATGCGCTGGAGGGCGGCGTCGACCTCCTCGTCGGTCGGCTCGACCGCGAGGCGTTCGATCCTGAGGCCCTCGATCTTCGGCTCGGGGACGTCCGGGAGCGTCTCGAGCTCGACCCGGACGACCGCGTCCTTGCCCGGCTGATGTCCGTCCTCGAGCTCGACCGAAGGCTGCATCGCCGGGCGCAGCCTGTTCTCGGAGAGGAGGCGCTGGACGCCTTCCTGGACCGCGCTTTCCAGCGCCTGCTGCTCGAGGCGGGCCCCGTGCATCTTGCGGATGAGGTTCGTCGGGACCTTGCCGGGGCGGAAGCCGGGCATGCGCACCTGCGGCGCCACCGACTTCAGCTCCTGATCCACGCGGGCGTCGATGTCCTTCGCCTCGATGGTGATGCGGTAGGCGCGCTTCAGCCCCTCGTTCAACGTCTCGACAGTCTGCATTTCAGGCCTTTTCGGGTCTTGAGAAACATGGCGGCGTCGCTGCGCGGGCTGGGGGCGTCGCTGGTGCGGGCGGAGGGGCTCGAACCCCCACATCTTTCGATACCAGGACCTAAACCTGGCGCGTCTACCAGTTCCGCCACGCCCGCCGGGCCACGGCAAGGCGGCGTCTATAACAGGGCTGGATGAGAGGGCAAGGGACGGTTAGAGGCGGGGCCTCCACCGCACCCGAAAGACCAGGTTTTCCCGATGAAGTTCAAGCGTTTCGCCGCGTCCGCCGTCTTCGCCCTCACTGCCGCAGCCGCCGCCGCTCAGGCACCCTCGGCGGACTTCGCGCCGGAGCGCTTCCGCTCCCACGTCGCCTTCCTCGGCGACGACCTGCTCGAGGGCCGCGAGACGGGGACGCGCGGCTACGAGCTCGCCGCCCGCTATGTCGCCGCCGGCTTCGAGGGTCTCGGCCTCAGGCCGGGCGCGCGCGACGGCAGCTGGTACCAGCAGGTCCCCTTCGTCCGCTTCGCGATGAGCGAGCCGGCGCGGATCACCATCGGCGACCGCACCTTCGTCCACCGCCAGGACTTCAGCGTCCGCCAGCACCCCGCTGCGGGGCGCACGCAGTTCGAGGCGCCCACCGTCTTCGCCGGCTACGGCCTGGAAGCGCCGTCTTTCGGACTCGACGACTATCGCGGCCTCGACGTGCGCGGCAAGATCGTCGTCGTGCTCGACGGCACCCCTTCCGGGCTGCCGAGCGACGTCGCCGCCCATTTGGGCAGCGAGAAGCGGCGCATCGCCGCCCGCCGCGGCGCCGTCGGGCTGATCACGCTTCGGCGGCCCGCCGACGCGGCGCGGATGCCGTTCAGAAGCACGATGGGCCGCGCGATGGAGCCGGGCATCACCTGGGTCGCGCCGAACGGCACGCCCTTCACCGATTCGCCCAGCCTGCGCTTCATCGCGACCGCCGACACCGCCCTCGCCGAAGCCTTGTTCCAGGGCGCGCGCCGCAGCCTGGCGCAGGTGCACGCTGAGGCGGCGCAGCCGGGCGCCCGCCCGCGCGGCTTCGCGCTGCGCCAGACCGTCGGCTTCGAGCGCGAGAGCGCAAACAGCACGATCCAAAGCCCGAACGTCATCGGCATCCTTCCTGGCACCGATCCCGCGGTCGCCGGCGAATATGTGCTGCTGATGGCCCATCTCGACGGCCTCGGAGTCCGCGAGGGCGGAGAAGGCGACCGGATCCGCAACGGCGCGATGGACAACGCCACCGGGATTGCGACCATGCTCGAGGTCGCACGCAAGATGAGCGAGCCGGGCAGCCGCCCGCGCCGCCCGGTGATCTTTGCGGCGGTGACGGCGGAGGAGCGCGGCCTGCTCGGCGCCCAATATCTGGCCAACAATCCGACCGTCGACGGCCGCATCGTCGGCGTCGTCAACCTCGACATGCCGATCCTCACCTACAACTTCACCGACGTGATCGCATTCGGCGCCGAGCATTCGACGCTCGGGCCGATCGTCGAGCGGGCGGCGGCGCGGATGAACGTCGCGCTGACCGCCGATCCGCTTCCGGAGCAGGGCCTGTTCACCCGCTCGGACCATTATATGTTCGTCCGCGAAGGCATCCCCGCCGTGTACCTGATGACGGGCTTTCGGGGCGAAGGCGAGCGCCAGTTCAGGAGCTTTCTCGCCAACCAGTATCACTCCCCGCAGGACGATCTCAGCCAGCGGTTCGACTGGCGGGCGGGCGCGCGCTTCGCCGAGCTCAACTACCTGATCGCGCGCGAGATCGCGGACGCTCCGCAAGCGCCGCTCTGGTATCGCGGCAGCTTCTTCGGCGACGCCTTCGCGCCGCGTGCTGCCAGGGCCCCCTCGCCGACGACAGCCCGGGTTGGCGGATGATCCTTCGAGGCCGTCATGCCGGACTTGATCCGGCATCCATGAACACGGGAGTTCCCAGCCGCGCATCGGCGGTGTTCATGGACCCCGGATCAAGTCCGGGGTGACGGCGGCCATCGCTCCCTCCTGAGGAGGCGTTGAGCCCGGCGAAACGCCGTCGCGAAGGACCGTCGACCGCTGAACCTCGGCTAAACGCGGCTGAATGACTGCTGCAAGGGTCATTCAGCCTTGCCTCAACGCGAATCGGTATAAGCGCGGACGTCGGATGTGGACGAGTATACCACCTGTACCGACCCCTCGCGTCGCGTAACGAGGGCGGGGCCGGCTTCGAGGGAGGCCGGCCCCGAACTCGTTCTGGGCTCGGTGACGGCGCGGCGCGGTCAGCCGCGGCGGATCATCCAGCCGCGGCCGCGATAGGTGATGATGAGGTCGTCGCCGCCCGGCAGCCCCGCCAGCTTCTTCCTGATGTTCGAGATGTAGACGTCGACGATCCGCGTCTCCTTGGGCGGCGCCTCGCCGTAGAGCGCGGCGAGCACCTCCGGGCGCCCGACGATGCTGCCGCGCTCCCGCGCGAGCAGCGACATCACCTTGTACTCGGTCTCGTTGAGGATCACCTCCTGCCCGCCGGCCTCTGCGGAGCGGCGGAGCGGATCGAGCGTGACCGGGCCGAGGCGCACCGGCAGCCGCTCCGTGTCGGGCGAGGGCGCGGCCTCC
>DASWMB010000081.1:0-14455 GCA_036399955.1 Allosphingosinicella sp.
TTTCCGACGCCCCCGCGGCGCTGTCCAGCTTTGCAATCGCTTCGTCGATCTCGTCCGCGACCAGAAGCTGCTCGCGCCGCGCCGGCGACATGAAGCCGGAGGCGGTGGCGTGATCGAGGAAGCCGAGCATTCCGTCCCAGAAGCCGTTCACCTGCAGCAGGCAGAACGGCTTGGCGTGGTAGCCCAAAGCATTCCACGTCCAGGCTTCGAACAGCTCGTCGAACGTGCCGATTCCGCCGGGCAGCGCGATGAATGCGTCGCACAGCTCGGTCATCTTCGCCTTGCGCTCGTGCATGTTGGAAACGGTGTGAAGCTCGGTGAGGCCGGTATGGGCGACTTCCGCATCGACCAGCGACTGCGGGATCACGCCCAACGCCTCGCCGCCGCCGGCAAGTACCGCATCGGCGACCACGCCCATCAGGCCGCGGTGACCGCCGCCGTAAACGAGGCCGAGGCCGCGCCGCGCCAGCTCCTCACCGAGCGCGCGTGCCGTTGCCTCGAAGGCAGGGTCGCTGCCCATGGAGGCGCCGCAATAAACCGCAATCCGCTTCATCGCATGAGCGCTTTCAGGTCGACTTCGGGGCGGGCGCCGAAGTGGGAGATGATCTCGGCCGCGGCGATGGAGCCGATCCTGAGGCTGTCCTCGAGGCTGCGGCCCTCGGCCTGGCCGACGAGGAAGCCGGCGGCGAACAGGTCGCCCGCGCCGGTGGTGTCGACGATCCCGGCGCCGATCCGCGCGACCGGCACGGCGACGCGCCGCCCGGCTTCGACGGCAAGCGCGCCGTCGGCCCCGCAGGTGACGATAAGGACGCGCACCTTGTCCTCGACCGCCGCAATCGCCGCGTCCCGGTCGTCGGTGTCGGCGAGCGCCATGATCTCGGCCTCGTTGGCGAAGAGGAGGTCGATCGCGCCGCTGTCCAGCAGCTCGACGATCTCCGCCCGGTGCGGTCCGATGCAGGCGATGTCCGAGAGAGTGAAGGCGACCTTGCGTCCCGCCTCGTGCGCGATCCGCATCGCCTCGCGCATGGCCGCGCGCGGCCCTTCGGACCGCCAGAGATAGGCTTCGAGATAGAGGATCGCCGCGCCCCTGATCTGCTCGGGATCAAGCGCCTCGACCGTGAGCTGGTGGGCGGCGCCGCGGAAGGTGTTCATCGTGCGCTGGGCATCGGGCGTGACGAGGATCAGGCAACGTCCGGTCGGAAGGGCGTCCTTCTTGGCCGGCGTTACGAACTCGACGCCGAGCGCGCGGATGTCGTGGGTGAAGATCTCGCCGAGCTGGTCGGCCGCGACCTGGCCGACGAAGCCCGCGCGCCCGCCGAGCGCCGCGACCCCCGCGGCGGTGTTCGCCGCCGATCCGCCGCTCGTCTCGCGCGCCTGGCTCATCTTCGCATAGAGCCGGGTCGCGCCCTCGGCGTCGAGGACCTGCATCGAACCCTTGACCAGCTTTTCCTCGGCGAGGAAGGCGTCGTCCGCCCGAGCGATGACGTCGACGACGGCGTCGCCGATCGCAAGCACGTCGAGGCGGGTATCGGTCAAGGCGGGCGGGACTTTCGCAAAGAGTTGCGTCCGGAACGGCCTCCTAGATGGCGCGAAGCGGCCGCGACGGAAAGCGCTTTTTGACGGCGGCCAAACCGGCTACGCCAGCACCATGACGACAGAAGTCCCAGCCGCCGCCTCCGCCGCCGCATCGACTGCCGGCCCGACCGGCGCCGCGCCGCCCGCGATCGCGCCCTCGCTCTTCTGGCTCTCGCTCCTCTACGGCGGCATGGTCTGCATCGCGGGCGTGCTCGCCAACAAGCAGGTGGCGCTTGGGCCGCTCGGCGTCGAGGCGGGGATCTTCGCCTTTCTGATCCTGGTCGTGACCTCGAGCGCGGTGGCGGAGCTCTACGGCCGGGGGACGGCGAACAGGCTTGTCGCGATCGGCTTCGTGCCACTCGTCGTCTCGATCCTGCTCGGCATCCTGGTGCTGGTCCTCCCCGCCGCCGAGGACATGCCGAAGGAGCGGCTGGACGCGTTCGACATGATGATGGGCGCGACGCCGCGGATCTGGATCGCAGGCATCATCGCCTACGGCGTCTCGCAGTTCCTCAACGTCACCATCTTCAGCGCGCTGCGCGGCCAGGGGGAGGGGCGGCTGGTCTGGCTGCGCGCCGGGATCGCCGGCGTGCTCTCGCAGATCGTCGACACCCTGCTCTTCATCAGCATTTCCTTCTACGGCCTGTTCCCGATCCGCGACCTGCTGATCGGGCAGATGATCGCGAAGGTGGTGCTCTCCGCCGTGCTGATCCCGCCGCTGGTCCAGATCCTGGTCTCGGTCGGGAGGCGCATGGACGCGCCGGCCGCGGCGCGGCGCTGACGCTCAGGCGGCGAGGCGGCGGGCGAGCGTCACGTTCGCGCGCTTCTGGCGCCGGACCGACGCCACCAGCAGCAGGTTCATCACCGTCGTCTCGGCGAGGAAGAAGAAGAGCGGCGAGCCGAGCGCCATGCTGATCCCGAGCAGCACGGTGCGCGGATTGGCGCCGAGCAGCCCCTGGAGGAAGAGCGGACCGCGGAAGACGGAGCGGCAGAGGCGGGTGAGCCGCCGCCGCGCTTCCGGGTCGCATGCGGCCGCTTCGGCGGCGCGGTCGAGCTCGGCCGAAGCCGGGCTGAGCGCGTCCGCCAGCCACAGATAGGCCGAGGCGAGCCGGGCAAGGGCGCCGGCGCCGCCCTTCCTGCGGAACACGTCGTCCTCCGAGGCGCGCGCCTGCTGCATCCAGGGAATGCCGTAGGCGCGCCACATGTAGATGCGCCGCTGGCTTTCCGAGTGGTTCGCCTGCGCGACCCGGGAGAAGCCCGCGAGGAGCCCGAGCGGATAGGCCCAGAGGCCGATCTGGTCGTCGAGATAGGTGGCGAGCAGCAGATAGAGGAGCGCGTGGCTCGAATAGTCGCAGATGCCGTCGACCATCTCGCCGAAGGCCGAGGCCCGGCCGGTCATCCGCGCGAGGTGTCCGTCGGCGCCGTCGACGACATGCCAGAGCATATGAAGCGCAAACCCCACCGCCACCGCCGCCGCGAAACCGATGCCGGTGAAGCCGGCGTAGAAGGCGCCGGCCGCGAGCACCAGCAATGCGCCCGAGACGGAGACCATATTCGGCGTGACGAAGGTCGGCGCGAGCGCGGCGGCCAGACGGCGCGAGAGCGGGTGGAAGACGCGCCGGTTGAGGACGTCGTCGAGCTCGCGCGGCTTGCCGGCCGCGGGAGGCCGCCCGCCGCCCGATGCGCCGCTCTTTCCAGCCGTCGTCGCCAAGTCGCTCTCCCTCGAACTTCCGCTTCTGCACCGCGACCTCGCTGCAATGCAATAACATGAGCAGGTTGCGGCGCGGGCGCGGCGGCGCTAGCCCGCACGCCGCATGCAGTGCCTCATCATCGCCGCCGGCCAGGGCAGCAGGCTGCGGTCCAAAGCCGCATCCAAGCCGCTCGCCGAGATCGCCGGGCGGCCGCTGATCGCGCACGTCATCCAACGCGCGCGCGCCGGCGGCGCCACCTCCTTCGTCGTCGTGACCGGCTATGCCGGCCGCGGTCTCGAGGAATTCCTCGCCCGTTTCTCGGCGGACGAGGGCGTTGCCATCGACTGCGTTCGCAACGAGGAGTGGCGCCGCCCCAACGGCGTCTCCGTCGCCGCCGCGGCGCCGCGTCTCGCGGAGCGCTTCCTGCTCGTCATGTCGGACCATCTCGTCGATCCGGGCATCGTCGCCGAGACGATCGCGGCCCCCGAGCGAGGCGACCTCTGCCTCGCCGTGGACCGCGCAATCGACAATCCGCTGATCGACCTCGACGACGCGACCAAGGTGGTGACCGGCGAAGACGGCCGCATCGTCCGGCTCGGCAAGGCCATCGAGGGCTACGATGCGATCGACACCGGCGTCTTCCGCTGCGGCAAGGCCCTGATCGACGCGATCGGCGCCAGCGTCGCGGCGGGCGGCCAGGGGAGCCTCTCCGAAGGCGTTCAGCGCCTCGCCGACAAAGGCCGCGCCTTCACGGTCGACATCGGCGGCCGCTGGTGGCTCGACGTAGACGATCCGCGCGCGCTTGCGCTGGCGCAGACGCGTCTCGGTGAGGCCAAGGAGCTGATTTAGCGACGAAATGCCACCGAAAAACGGGCATTTGAGAAATGGCGGCTGGCGTTCGCGGCACGGGGACGCTAGCGAGAGGCCGTGGGGATCAAACCTGTGATAGGAGCTTTGAGCGCGTCCGCGCTCGTTCTCGGCGCTTTGGCGCCGCAGATCGCGCTTGCGCAGCAGACGCCGGGCGCGCTGCCGGCCCCGTCGCGTGATCCGCTCCGCGTCGATCCCGCCACCGATCCGATCCTCCAGCTCGGCGCCAGCCGGGCGAGCTTCTCCGAGTTCCGCGAAGTCATCGCCGCCACCGTCGCCCGCCACCCGGCGCGGGCCGAGCAGGAGGCGATGACCGACGAGGCCCGCGCCGTCCTCCAGGAAGCGCGCGAGCGCCGCCGCCCATCGGCCGACGTGACGGTGACCTCCTACCGCGTCATCGCCCGCGAATTCTCGAACGACCCGCAGAATATCATCGAGCGCTCCCGGCCCGAGCAGCGCACCGACGCCCTGCTCTCGGTGACCCAGAACGTCTTCGATTTCGGCGCCAGCGACAACCGCGTCCGCGCCGCCGGCGCCCGGCTTCGCGCTGCTGCGCTCGAGGCGGAAGCGACCAGCGACCGGGTCGCGCTTGCCGCCATCGCCGCCTGGTACGACATCTTCGCCTATCGCGCGCTCACCATCCTCACGGAGAGCTTCGCCGAGAGCCAGCGCGAGCTTCGCGCATCGGTCGAGGAGCGGGTCCGCGCCGGCGTCTCGGCGCCGGGAGATGTCGCCCGCGTCGAGAGCTACATCGCGTCCGCCGAAACCCGGCTCGCCCGCTTCCGCCGCCAGCTCGCCAATGCCGAGGCGCGCTTCGCCGAACTCGCCGGCGCGCCGGCGCCAGGCGCGGTCGAGCGCGCTCCGGCTCCGTCCTCTCCTGTCGAGAGCCGCGACGCCGCCGCGCTTGCCGCCGCCGCTTCGCCCGCCGTCCAGGCCGCCGAGCGCCTCGCCGAGGCCGCCCGCCAGGAGCATCGCGCCTCGCGCGCCGACCGACTGCCCCAGCTGGGCGTCGGCGTCGATGCCGGACGCTACGGCGTCTTCGAGACGGAGCGCGACTACGACATCCGCGGCCGCGTCTCGATCCGCCAGCGCCTGTTCGGCGGCGTCGATGCGCGGGCCGACCAGATCGGCGCCCGCGCCCGCGCCACCGAAGCCCGGGCCGACCGGGTGCGCGAGGAAGCGTCGCGCGACGCCGCAATCGCCTGGTCCGACGTCCAGGCGCTGGAGGAGCAGCTGCGCGCGCTCGAGTCGAGCTACATCGCCGCCCGCCGCTCCCGCGACGTCATCATCGAGCGCTTCCGCGTCGCTCGCGGCTCGCTGTTCGACGTCGTCGCGGCGGAGGACACCTATTTCCAGGCCGCCACGGCCTATATCCAGGCGATCGCCGAGCTCGATGCGGCGCGCTACGTCCTCTTGTCCCGGACCGGGCGGCTGCTCGACGCTCTCGCCATCGACGGCGCGCCCGCACAGGAGACCCGATGAAAGCGATGACGAGCAGCGCCGAGCCGATCGCCATGCCGAAGCCCCGCTTCGCGCCGTGGCTGTTCGCGCCGATGATCGCCAACAAGTCGATCTACTTCAAGGTCGCGATGGCGGCGGCGCTGATCAACATCTTCGGCCTGATCACGGCCCTGTTCACGATGACGGTCTACGACCGCGTCGTTCCGAACAACGCCACCTCCTCGCTCGTCGCGCTGTCGATCGGTCTCGGCATCGTCATCATCTTCGATTTCGTGCTGCGGCTGCTGCGCGCCTATTTCGTCGACATCGCCGGCGCGCAGATCGACCGCGAGGTCGGCGACACCTTGTTCGGGCGGCTGCTCGCGATCCGGCTCAACCTCAAGAAGGGGAGCACCGGCTCTCTGACGGGCGTCATGCGCGAGCTCGAGGCGCTGCGCGACTTCTTCGCCTCGGCGACGCTCACCGCGCTCGTCGACGTCCCCTTCATCTTCCTCACCTTGCTGGTCGTCTGGATCATCGGCGGAATGGTCGTGATCATCCCGCTGCTGATGGTGCCGCTGGTGATCGCAACCGCGCTGCTCACGCAGCCGGCGCTGCAGCGGCTCACCAACCGCTCGATGGGCGAGGGCCTCGTCAAGCAGTCGGTGCTGGTCGAGACGATCGGCGGCATCGAGACGGTGAAGGCCGTCGGCGCCGGCCCGATGCTCGCCGGCCGCTGGACCCGCTCGGTCGAGCAGCACAGCGACGCGTCCCTGCGGCAGCGCCTCATCGCGACGATCGGCATCACCACCGCGACCAGCGCCGGCCAGATCTCCTATGCCGGCGTCGTCATCGTCGGCGTCGGCCTCATCGCCACCAACGACCTCACCATGGGCGGCCTCATCGCCTGCTCGATCCTCGCCGGCCGCGCAGTCGCGCCGCTCGCGCAGATCTCCCAGCTTTTGTCGCGGATCACCGCCACCCGCACCGCCTACCGGCAGCTCAACGAGATCATGGACCTGCCGCCCGAAGGACCGGCCGGCGAGCCGCTCCAGCTCGCCAAGCCGGAAGGGCGGATCGAGTTCCGCAACGTCAGCTTCCGCTACCCGGGGGCGCCGGAAAAGGCGCTCGACGGGATCAACTTCACGATCCAGCCGGGCGAGCACGTCGCGCTGCTGGGACGGGTCGGCTCCGGCAAGTCGACGATCGCGCGCCTCATCCTCAGCCTCTACGAGCCCGAGGACGGGCTGGTGATGATCGACGGCACCGACATCCGCCAGCTCGATCCGATGAGCATCCGCCGCAATGTCGGCGCCGCGCTCCAGGAGAGCGTCCTCCTCACCGGCTCGGTGCGGGAGAATATCGGCCTCGGCCGCGCCGACGTGGATGACGAGGAGATGATCCGCGCCGCCGAGCTGTCCGGCACCCACCAGTTCATGGGGCAGATCGCCAACGGCTACGACCTGCGCCTCGCCGACCGCGGCGAGGGCCTGTCCGGCGGCCAGCGCCAGTCGATCGCGATTGCCCGCGCGCTCGCCACCCGGCCGCAGATCATCGTCTTCGACGAGCCGTCGAGCGCGATGGACGCGCAGACAGAGACGGCGCTCATCCAGCGTCTCCAGCAGGAGCTGAAGGGCCGCACCTTCGTCCTCATCACCCACCGCCCGCCGCTGCTCCAGCTGGTCGAGCGCATCCTGCTGGTCGACAAGGGCCGGATCGTCGCGGACGGCCCGCGCGACCAGATCCTGAAGCAGCTGACGAGGCCACAGGCGGCATGAACAAACCCGAAGGAAGCCTCGAGAGCTTCGCCGGCCGGATCAGGCCGAAGGCGATGTCGAACCTGCTCCTCTGGTTCGTGGTCGGCTTCTTCGTCATCTTCGTCACCTGGGCGGCGCTCACCGAGCTCGATCGATCGGTGCGCGCGCAGGGCCGGGTGATCGCGAGCTCGCAGCTTCAGGTCGTCTCGAACCTCGAAGGCGGCATCGTCGAGGCGATCCTCGTCCAGCCCGGCCAGATGGTCGCGGAAAATGCCGAGCTGGTCCGGCTCGACCCGACCATGACCAGCTCCGAGCTCGGCAGCGGCCAGGCGTCGGTCGCCGCGCTCCAGGCGAAGATCGCCCGGCTCGAAGCGGAAGTGTCCGGGCGCGCGCCCAATTATCCGGCGGCCATGGATGCGGCGAGCGCCGAGCAGATCGCGATCGAGCAGTCGCTCTATGCCAGCCGCATGGCCGAGCTTTCCCAGCTCACCAGCGCCGCCCAGGCGCGGGTCCTGCAGGCGCAGCGGGCGATCACGGAGGCCGAAGCCAGCTACCAGGCGCGGGCCACCGCCCGCGACGCGCGCCGGCAGGAAGCGGCGACGCTGCGCCCGCTGGTCGAGCGCGGCATCGAGCCGCGCATGTCGCTGACCCAGGCCGAAAGCGCCGCCGCGGTCGCCGCAAGCGAGGCGGCCGCCGCCGCCGCCGCGGTCTCCCGCGCCCGCGCCAGCGTCTCCGAGGCGCAGGCGACGCTCGCCCAGCAGCGCCAGGACTGGCGCTCGCGCGCCGCGACCGAGCTCGCCACCGCCCAGGCCGAGTTCGCCGCGCGTCGCCGGGCGATGCCGGCGCTCTCCGAGCGGGTCGAGCGCACGGTCGTCCGCTCGCCGGTCCGCGGCCGGGTCAACCGCGTGCTCATCACCACAGTCGGCGGCAGCATCGCTCCGGGTGCGCCGCTGGTCGAGATCGTCGCGTCCGAGGATTCTCTCCTCGTCGAGGCGATGGTGCGGCCGCAGGACATCGCGTCGGTTCGGATGAACCAGGACGCACGCGTCAACATCACTGCCTACGATCCGTCGGTCTACGGAGCGCTGGAGGGGAAGGTGGTCTCGATCTCGCCCGATGCGCTCGCCGACGAGCGCACCGGCGAGAGCTTCTACATGGTGCGCGTGCGGACGACGTCGAACGCGCTCCGCGGCAAGCGCGGCGAGGCGCTGCAGATCGGCCCGGGCATGCAGGCCGAGGTCAACCTCCTCGGCGAGAAGCGGACGATCCTGAGCTATCTGCTGACGCCCATTACCCGCCTGCGCGAGACCGCGTTCCGCGAATAAAGCGGCCGCGCCGGGGCAGTTTCGGAGACGAAACCTCTTCGTGGCTTGGAGTAGAGCCGCGGGCTCCTGCGAGTGCAGCGCCTGGCCTTAGCCGAGCTTTACATGCGGCTCCCGCGGCACTCCGCCCGGCCGCATTGTCGCACCGCTGGCGCAGTTCATCACGGCGGGCGGAGAAAAACCGCGCCTGCGTCGTTTGACCCGCATCTGGCACGTTTTCGTGGAGCAAGGGGGCCTTGCTGATCCGGCGCCGCGCCGCGGCTGCCGAAACACGTATGCTTACGGAGGCCATGATGAAGAAGTTGGTGATGACAGCGGCCGCGCTCACGCTCGGCACCTCGGCTCTGGCCTGGGCGCCGGCCGAGGAAGCGCATCTCGCCGCCCTCGAGCTGGCGCGGACCGATTGGAGCGCCGAGAAGTCGCCGCTCGCTTTCTCCGCCTTCGACAAGGGCGCGATGAAGGCGGAGAGCGCCGCGCTCGAAGCGTCCTGGTCGCCCGGGAAGGGCGACGAGCTCGGCATGAAGAGCCTCGCCAAATGGAGCGGCGATGCGAACCTCCAGACCGCCGGCTCGTCCGAGGCCAAGGTTTCGACCGACGGCGGGATGACCTTCGCCGATTCGGACATCAAGGCAAAGGACGCTGTCGACGACATCGAGAGCGCTTCGGCTGAGACCGGCGCCAAGGTCTCGACCGACGGCGGGATGACCTTCGCCGAGGCGGACATCAAGTCCAAGGACGATGTCGGCGGCATCCAGACGGCGTCGGCCGGCAGCGTCGACACGGCGGCCGCGAAGGACGGCACTGCCTCCGGCATGGGCGGACCGCTCGAGACGGCAATGGGCTGGCCGGCCTGCGAGCCGGGCCGCGGCGACGACCGCTGCATCCAGCTCTACGAGCGGGGCGTCCTCCCGGCCCTCGCCGCCTGGAAGGGCGCCGACGAGAATGTCGCAATGGGCGGTCCGTTCGAGCAGGCCTCGGCCGGCGCCAAGCCTGCGCCGACCGAGGGGCAGGCCACGGACAGCCATGCCGGCCATGACATGAGCGCCGACGCCGGTGCGAAGACCGAAACCCCGGACTCGCCTCCGGTCGGCGACGCCGCCGACGACCCGGCGAAGGGCACGCCGGCCACGACCACGCCCGGCGCGATCGGCGGGCCGATCGAGCAGCGGAGCGGCTATCCGCCCTGCCGGCCCGGCCGCGGCGACGACCGCTGCATCCAGCTCTACGAGCGGGGCGTGACCGGCCGCCAGAACTGAGGGCTCGGAGCCTGATCGACCCGCTTACGCGGGGCGAGGAACGGCCCGGGCGAAGCGGAGCTCAGCTCCCTTCGTCCGGGCCTTTTTCCTGGGTAGCGAGCCAAGCATCGAGCTTGGCGACTGTGCGCTCAAGGGCGCGCGCTCCCTCGCGGACGCGCGCCGGATCGGCGCCGGCGAGGACGATGTCGGAGAGCCACCAAGTCTGCGACAGCCATTCGCGCCCGTCGTCCTGGTCGGCGATCGAGAGCGCGAGATAGGCCTCCTCGGCCTCCACCCAGTCCTCGCCCTGCGCCTCGACGCCATGGACCTCGATCCGTCCCGTCCGCCTGAAATCGCCGCGGCAGATCTCGCGGGACGCGTGGAGGAAGGGCTCGACGAGCTCCCAGTGAAGCTTGGTTTCGACCAGCGTCTCGTAGGTTGCGTTCAGGACCTGCTTCTGGATGACGTTGTGGAACTCGGACGTCGTGTACCCGTCCCCCGCTTCGGGAGCGGCGGCGGCGGGATCGTCGGTGTACGCGGCGGCCTCGGCCTCCCGAAACTCCTCGTCCGGCGCCTGCGGCGGGTTGGGTTCCTGCTCTTGCATCCTGTCCTCCGGAGCGGGCTCGTGCGAGCGTGCGAAGCAGCTTCGCGGCGCGGCGTCCACAGGAAAGTCGGCGCGGATCAGCCGGCGAGCCAGCCCGGATAGCTGGCGATGAGGTCGCCCGGCCCATCGTAGATCGCGGCCGCGCCTTTCAGCTCCTCCTCGGGAAACCCGCCGCAGCGTACGGCGATGGCCGGGACGCCGATCTTCGAGGCGGCGGCAATGTCGTAGGGCGTGTCGCCGACGACGAAGACCTGTCCGCCGTTCAGCGGCTGGACCTTGCCGAGCGCGGCTTCGAAGATGTCCGGACACGGCTTCGAATGCTCGACATCGTCCTTCGACGTGGTCGCGGTGAGCAGATCCCGGCAGCCGAGTCTTTCGATGTGGTGGTCGAGCTCGGCCTGCTTTGCCGAGGTGGCGAGGACGAGCCGCGTCCCATCGTCGTGCAGCCGCTGCAGGAGCTCGGTCGCGGCCGGAAAGGGGCGGGACCGATGGAGATAGTCGCGCCGGAAGAGCTCCGAGCGGAAGTGCTCGATCTCCTCCTGCAGCCGCTCGACGATGTCCGGCGGGAGGAGGGCCGGGATCAGGTTGTCGCCCCCCTTGCCGATCTGGCCCCGGATCTTCTCGAAGGGGATGGCGATGCCGAAATGGCGGAACGCCTCCTGCCAGGCGCCGGCATGGAGATCGTTGGAATCGACCAGCGTGCCGTCGACGTCGAAGAGGACCGCGTCGATCATCGCGCCGCCCTCGCCCGGCTCGGGCGCCCGAGGAGCGTCAGCAGCATGCCATAGGCCGCGGACTTCCAGATCAGCTCGCCGGTGCCCGGCGGCGCGGCGGCGGCCGGAGCGCGGCCCGAAGCTGCGGGCGCGGGAGCCTGGGCGGCGAAGCGGATGCGCGGCGCGTCGGCGCGGTGCTCGATCTCGGAATTGAGCTCGGCCCCGAGGAGGACGATATAGGCGCTGAGATAGAGCCACGTGAGGAACACGATCACCGCTCCCAGCGAGCCGTAGGTCGCGTTGTAATTGCCGAAATTGGAGACGTAGAGGCCGAAGCCGGCCGTCGCGGCGAGCCAGGCGACGGCGGCGAAGGCGGAGCCCGGCGTGATCCAGCGCCACGGCGCCTGCGGCCGGTTGGGGCCGTAGCGGTAGATGACGGCGAGGAGGAGGACGACGGCAGCCGCGGCGAGGCCCCAGACGAGCAGCTTGATGAGGACATGGGTCACTCCCGAAAGCGCCGGCAGCACGTCCTCGGCCACGTGACTCGCGGAGACGGCGACGATGGCGAGGAAGAGGGTGAGCAGCGCGCCGCCGGTCATCGCGAAGGACATCAGCGTCTTCTTGAGGAAGCCGCGATCCTCCTCGACGTCATAGGCGATGTTGAGCGCGGTGATGACGGCGGTGGCGCCCTTGGTGGCGCCGTAAAGCGCGATCCCGATCGCGACGAGGAGGCCGAGCCCTTTCTCGCCGCTGCCGGTTTCTGTCATGCTCTTGAGCTGGTCGCCGATGATCTCGGCCGCGTTCTGCGGCATGACGCTGGTCAGCCCGCGCATGTGCTCGACCACAGATGCGGGCTCCGCGATCAGGCCGTAGCTCAGCACGAAAGCCGTGAGCAGCGGCACGAATGCAAGAAAGGCGTAGAAAGCGACCCCCGCCGCGACCAGCGTCAGATTATCGTCGCCCGCTTCCTTCCAAGTAGCGACGACGATTTCCTTCCAGGCGCGGGGCGGGAGATCGGCCGGACCTTCCTTCCCAGCGGCCGGCGCCTCGGCGCCCTGTCGTTGCATGCGTTCGTCCCTGTTGATGCAATTCGGCCGGATCGGGCCCAATCCGGCTACAATTACTTTGCCGCTTCGAGGTTCCAGTGCAAGCCTTCCGATTATGTGCGGGCGGTGCTAGGCGCCGCAGCTTGATGACGAGCTGGTCCTTCTCGATCGACCGCGGCGGCACCTTCACCGACATCGTCGCCCGCGCGCCGGACGGGCGGCTGCATGTGGCGAAGCTCCTCTCGGACAATCCGGAGCAATATGACGACGCCGCGGTCGCGGGCATCAGGGCGCTGATGGCGGAGCATGGCGCGGGCCCGATCGAGGCGGTGAAGATGGGGACCACGGTCGCCACCAACGCTCTTCTCGAGCGAAAGGGCGAGCCGGTCCTCCTCGTCGTCACCGCCGGCTTCGCCGACGCGCTCCGGATCGGCTACCAGGCGCGGCCGGACATCTTCGCGCGTCGGATCGTGCTCCCCGAGGCTCTCTTCGGCCGAGTCGTCGAAGTCGATGAGCGCGTCGCCGCCTCGGGCGAGGTTCTGCGCCCGCTCGACCTTGCCCCGGCCGAGGCGGCGCTGCGCTCGGCCCATGAGGAGGGGTATCGCGCGATCGCGATCGTGCTGATGCACGGCTGGCGATGGACGGCGCATGAGGCGGCGCTGGCGGCGCTGGCGCGCGCGATCGGCTTCACCCAGGTCTCCGCCAGCCACCGCGTCGGTCCGCTGATCAAGCTGGTCGGCCGCGGCGACACGTCGGTGGTCGACGCCTATCTCTCGCCTGTCCTCAGGCGCTATGTCGACCGCGTCGTGGCGGCGCTCGGCGCGGAGACGCGCCTCCTCTTCATGCAGTCGAACGGCGGCCTCACCGATGCCGGCGCGTTCCAGGGCAAGGATGCGATCCTCTCCGGTCCCGCCGGCGGCATCGTCGGCATGGCCAAGACCGCCGCGGAGGCGGGCTTTTCCCGGATCATCGGCTTCGACATGGGCGGCACCTCGACCGACGTCTCGCACTTCGCGGGTACGTACGAGCGGACGACGGAGCGTGTCGTGGCCGGCGTGCGCGTCCGCGCTCCGATGCTCGAGATCCACACCGTCGCCGCGGGCGGCGGCTCGGTCTGCCATTATGACGGCGCCCGCTTCCGCGTCGGGCCGGACAGCGCGGGCGCGGTGCCCGGACCCGCCTGCTACCGCCGCGGCGGCCCCCTCACCATCACCGACTGCAACGTCGTGCTCGGCAAGATCAGGGCCGACAACTTCCCCGCCGTGTTCGGCGCCGGCGGGAACGAGCGGATCGACGCGGACGCGTCTCTGCGCCTCTGCAGCGAGATCGCCCTCCAGGCGGGAATGTCGCCGCGCGAGGCGGCCGAGGGCTTCGTCCGCATCGCCGTCGACAACATGGCGAATGCGATCAAGCAGATCTCGATCGCGCGGGGCCATGACGTCACACGCTACACGCTCGTCTGTTTCGGCGGCGCCGGGGGGCAGCATGCCTGCCTCGTCGCCGACGCGCTCGGCATCGAGCGGGTGATGATCCACCCGCTCGCGGGCGTGCTCAGCGCCTACGGCATGGGCCTGGCGGACACGATCGAGCTCCGGCAGCGGACCTTCGCCCGGACCCTCGAAGCCGCGGCGATGCCGGCCCTGGGCGAGCTGCTCGGCGAGCTGGCCGGCGAGGCGGAGGCGGCGCTCGAGGCGCAGGGCGTGGCGGCGGTCGAGCTCCTCCGCCGCGTCGCGCTGCGCTACGAAGGCAGCGATAGCGCGCTGGAAGTGCCGGTCACGTTTCCCGCCGAGATGCGCGCGGAGTTCGAGGCTCTCCACCGCGCGCGCTTCGGCTTCGTCATGCCGGAGACGGCGGTCGTGATCGAAACTGCGGTGGTCGAGGGGGTGGGGAAATCCTCCCCGGAACGGGGAGGGGGACCGCGCGCAGCGCGGTGGAGGGGGCTCGGCGCAGGCGCGGCATCGGCGGCGGGCCCCCTCCACCAGCCTTCGGCTGGTCCCCCTCCCCGTCCCGGGGAGGAATATTCCGTCATCGACCGCTCCGTCCTCTCCCCGGGCACCGTCGTCGCCGGACCCGCGCTCATCATCGATCCCTCCGCCACCACCGTCGTCGAGCCGGGCTGGCAGGCCGAGGTCGACTCGCGCCTCAACCTCATCCTCGGCCGCACCGCGCCGCGCGTCACCGCACCGGCGATCGGCACCCGCGCCG
>DASWMB010000082.1:0-5007 GCA_036399955.1 Allosphingosinicella sp.
CTCTATGCGCCGCGCTTCGGCTATACCGGCCTGCGCTACTTCTCGAGCCTGCGCATCTCCTATGCCAGGAACCGCATGCTCCACCACGAAGGCGCCCGTTTCCTCCAGTCCGACCCGATCGGCTACGGCGACGGCATGAACATGTACGCCTATGTCGGCGGGGACCGGGTGAATGGCGTCGATCCGGCGCGGAGGAATACTATGATTCTCGGCTTCGGCCGCTGCGAAGTCATCAACGCTGCGGCGCCGGCATGCGGCTGATCGCCCCCCTGGTTGTGCTCTGCGCTACGACGCAGGCTTGCTCGCCGGAGGAGGCCCTGCCGCAGGGTCTCTTCCGGCTCTGCTCGAATGGGGCGGAGAGGGTGAGGGCCGGCATAGACTATGCGGATTTAATGGGGAGGGCGGCAGATTCTGGCGAGCCGGTCAGCCAATGCGGCGCTGACGCCGCGGCATGCATAGACTGGCCGTTTACGCTCAGCGCTCCCCCGCGGCTCCCGAGCGGGGCATCCGACGTGGTGCGCTGGTCTGTCGACCAGCACCGCTTCGCGATTCGCCAGATTCCTCAATCCCGCGACAGCTATGAGCTGGAGGTCCTCTCACGGGTACCGGCGCGGTATGGGCGCCCAAGCCAATCCTCGAGGCTCCGATATACCTACAAGGAAGGGGTCGGCGTC
Organism: Allosphingosinicella sp.; assembly: GCA_036399955.1. Taxonomy (GTDB): domain Bacteria; phylum Pseudomonadota; class Alphaproteobacteria; order Sphingomonadales; family Sphingomonadaceae; genus Allosphingosinicella. The sequence continues at coordinate 675 of DASWMB010000082.1, forward strand.
GAGACCTTCCGCGTCGAAGGCGCGCCGGACATTTGGCGCCGATGCGAAGGACGATTGATGTTCGACGATCTTCGCACACTTGCCCGGGCGATCCCGGACGATCGCATCGACTCGCGGTAGGAGGGCACAGCCAGATCCTGACGAGCGGCACGGCCACCGTCACCAGCGACGCCCGCGGTGACATGGCGTCCGAAGGCTTTTTGAACTTCGCCGACACGTCAGACAAACATGGTGCAGGGGCACGGCGCTCCGCTCTTCGACGACCTGATCGACCGGCTCGGCTTAGTCCAGGGCGGCGGCAACGAGGAGCGCGCCTATGACGGCCGGCGCAGCTCGCTGACGCGGGGCAGGTCCGGGGCAATCCCGGCCGCTTCGGCTCAGCCGCGCCGGTCGAGCCCGCGGCGGGCGAAATGCGCTTCGATCGCGCGGCGCAGACCTTCGGCGATCTGGGCCTGGCCCTGCGTGGAGGCGATATAGGCGGCGTCGACCTCGTTGGTGAGATAGCCGCTCTCGAACAGGACCGACGGGATGTCGGGCGCCTTCAGCACGACGAGCGAGGCGAAGCGGTGCCATTCCGGGCGGAAGGGGAAGATCGGGGCGGCCTCGCGGTAGAGGATGCGGGCGAAATCGGCCGAGACGTCCATGCTCTCGCGCTGAGCGAGGTCGATCAGGACGACGTTGACCAGCGGGTCGCGGCTCATCCGGACGCCGCCGATCAGGTCGGCCTCGTTCTCGCGCTGCGCGAGGAGGGCGGCGTGACGGTCCGAGGCGACTTCCGAGAGCGTGTAGATGGTGGCGCCGCGGGCGCCGTCATTGTTGGGCGCGGCGTCGGCGTGGATCGAGATGAACAGGTCCGCCTCGAGGCCGCGGGCGATCTCGTAACGGTCCTGGAGGAGGAGATAGCGGTCGTCGTCGCGGGTGAGGGCGACGCGGACGCGGCTCGTGGCGGCGAGCGCGTCGCGCACGCGCCGGGCGAGGGCGAGGGTGACGTCCTTCTCGGCTCCGCCGACGGCCGAAGGCGCCCCGGGGTCGCGGCCGCCATGGCCGGGATCGATGACGACGAGCGGCGGGTCGACTCCGCGGGCGGGGGTGACGCGGGGAAGGGGGACGGTGTCGCGGCCCTCAGCCTCGGTCTCGAGCGGGATGGCGACGCCGCCGCCCGGCGCCGCGGTGGGGTCGCCGGCGCGGAAGAGCCCCTCCCAGGCAAGAAGGCTCGCGAGCAGCGCCAGCGCATAGGTCATCGTCGCAGCTTGTGCCGCCGCGGCCGCGCCGCCGTCCAGCGAAAACCGTTTGCCGGTTGCCGCTCGCCCCGGCTGGTGCTAGCAACTTCGGATCGGGCCGCACCCGGGTCTGTCGCTCTCGCCTGACCCTGCCGGCCCGTCCGAGTTCGCCGGCGCCCGCCGGCAGTCGAGGTTGACGCTGCATGAGGCATTTCTCCCCCACCGACACACGCGCCCGCAAGGGCCGCGGCGTGGGCGCGGGGGTGTCGCGGACGGTCTTCGGAACCGCCCTGCCGCTCGCAGCAAAGACGCCCATTTTCTTTGCAACCGGGACAATCGCGCGGCTCACGAACGCCGCGCCGCCGTCCGAATACGAGCGCGCGCGCCGCCGCTCCGGGCCTGGCCTGCCGGCCGCGCTGCGCGTGTGGAGTGACATTGATGACGATGCGCATGCTGATCGACGCGCGCCACCGGGAAGAGACCCGCGTGGCCGTGGTTCAGGGAAACAGGATCGAAGAGTTTGACTTCGAGTCGGCCGAGCACAGGCAGCTCAAGGGGAACATCTATCTCGCCAAGGTAACGAGGGTCGAGCCCTCGCTGCAGGCGGCGTTCGTCGATTATGGCGGCAACCGCCACGGCTTCCTCGCCTTCTCCGAGATCCATCCCGATTACTACCAGATCCCGAAGGAGGATCGCGAGGCGCTGCTTCGCGAGGAGGCCGAGCACGCCGCCGAGGAAGAGCGCCTCCGTGCGGCCGAGGACGCACGCTACGAGAGCCGCGGCGACCGCGACGACGACGAGCATGACCACGGCCGGGACTGGGCCGATGGCGGCGACCAGAACGGATCCGTCGAAGCTGACGGCGAGGCGGAAGAGGGCGACGAGGACGCCCCCGCCCAGCCGGAGCCGGCGCAGAGCGCTTCGGAGGAGAATGCGGCCGACGAGCTTCGCCGCAAGCGCCAGAATCTACGCCACCGCTACAAGATCCAGGACGTGATCCGGCGCCGCCAGGTGCTGCTCGTCCAGGTCGTCAAGGAAGAGCGCGGCAACAAGGGCGCGGCGCTCACCACCTATCTGAGCCTTGCCGGCCGCTATTGCGTGCTGATGCCGAACACGAGCCATGGCGGCGGCATCAGCCGCAAGATCTCGAACGGCGCGGACAGGAAGCGCCTGAAGCAGATCATGGCTGAGCTCAGCCTGCCCCCGAGCATGGGCTGCATCGTCCGCACCGCCGGACTTTCCCGCACCAAGACCGAGATCAAGCGCGACTTCGACTATCTCGCCCGCCTCTGGGACGAGATCCGCGACAACACGCTGCACTCGTCCGCGCCGGCGCTGATCCACGAGGATTCGAACCTCATCAAGCGCGCGATCCGCGACATCTACCATCGCGAGATCGAGGAGGTCTATGTCGAGGGCGACGAGGGCTACCGCGCCGCCCGCGCCTTCATGAAGCTCCTGATGCCGAGCCACGTCCGGCGGGTGAAGCAATATGCGGACACGGTGCCGCTGTTCCAGCGCTTCGGCGTGGAGGACCAGCTCGCCGGCATGTACCAGCCTGTGGTGCAGCTGAAGTCGGGCGGCTATCTGGTGATCAACCCGACCGAGGCCCTCGTCTCGATCGACATCAACTCCGGCCGCTCGACGCGCGAGCACAATATCGAGCAGACGGCCTATGCGACCAACATCGAGGCGGCCAACGAGATCGCCCGCCAGCTGAGGCTGCGCGACATGGCCGGCCTCGTCGTCATCGACTTCATCGACATGGAATCGAACGGCCATATCCGCAAGGTCGAGAAGGCGATGAAGGAGGCGCTGAAGAACGATCGCGCCCGCATTCAGGTCGGGCGCATCTCCTCCTTCGGACTGATGGAGATGAGCCGCCAGCGCCTGCGCACCGGCGTGCTCGAAGCTTCGACCAAGACCTGTCCGCATTGCGACGGCTCGGGCCTGATGCGCACCGCCGCCTCGGCCGGCCTTTCGGCCCTGAGGATGCTGGAGGAAGAGGCGGCGCGCGGGCGTGGCAGCACGATCGTGCTCCGCGCCGGCCGCGAGGCCGCGGTCTACGTGCTGAACAGGAAGCGGGGCGAGATCGGCGAGATCGAGTCGCGCTACGGCGTCACCGTCGAGGTGCTGATCGAGGAAAGCTTCGAAGGCGCCAAGATGGCGGTCGAGTCGATGGGGCCGCGCCCCCTCGAGCGACCGCGACCGCTGCCGATCGCCGCCCCCGCCGTCGTCGAGGAGGAGGATCTCCTGGACGAGGAGGATGAGGTCGAGGAGATCGAGGAGGACGAGGAGTCCGAGGACAAGGAGGAGCCTCGCGAGGCGCGCGAGGAGCGCGGCGAGCGGGGGCCGAGGCGCGAGGAGCGGGACGGAGGCGGACGCAAGCGCCGCCGCCGCGGCCGTCGCGGCGGCCGCCGCAGGGACGGGCGCGACGAGCATGACGAGGGTCGGCCGGAGGAGCAGGCGGACGACCATGGCGATGCCGCCGGCGACGCCGAGATCGATCGGAGCGAGCCCGCCGAGCCGGCCGAGGCTCTCGAGCCCGCCGCCGAAGCGGCGCCCGGGCAGGCGGAGGCTGTCGCAGCGCCCCTTGAGGAGGAGCAGCCGAAGAAGGGCCGCCGCCGTCCCCGCGCCCGCCGCGGCGAGGCTGCCGCGGAAGCGCCCGCGGAAGCGCCTGCCGCTGCCGACGACGCCGCGCCTGCGGCCGACGCCGTGGTGAGCCAGGCACCGCCCGTCGAGGCCGCGGCTGCGGACGCCGAGGTCGTTCCCGAAGCGGCGCCGGCCAAGCGCTCGCGCGCAGGCCGCCGGAAGAAAGCCGACGCGGCGCCCGCCGCGGAGGAGACGCCGGAGGCGCCTCCCGGGAGCGCCCCGGAGCCTGCGCCCGAACCCGCCAACGACCGGGCGCCTGAGCCCGCCTCGCCAGAGGGCCCCGCGCTCGACCGTCAGGTCGAGAGCGCCGGCAGCGACACCGCGACCGAGGACGCGCCGTCCGGCCCGCCGCGCCGCGGCTGGTGGCAGCGCACCTTCGGCGCCTGAGCACCTCGCCAGGGACGCCCGAGAGACGGCCCGCGCCAAGCGCGGGCCGTCGCCTTTTTCATCTAGGGTTCAGG
>DASWMB010000083.1:0-3438 GCA_036399955.1 Allosphingosinicella sp.
CGAGGCCGCCGAGCGCCTCGCGGTCGGCGCGCTGGAGGCCGAAGCGGAGCGCGCACCAGCTCGTCGCCGCCCAGAGGAGGAGGATGGAGGCGAAGCGGGCGGGGCCGCCGGTAAGGCTTTCGGCCAGCGCCATCAGGGCGACGCCGGCGAGGGCGAGGCCGAGCGCGGCGAACAGGCGGCGGTCGAACGGCGACAGGCGCTCGGTGAGGCGAAGCTCGGCGGCGGCGGCGGCCACGGCGAGGAAGGTGGCGGCGCCGGTCGCGATCGCCATGCCGGCGGCGCCCGAGCGCGGCACCAGCCACCAGGCGAGCGCCGCCCAGAGCGCGGCGGCGGCGGCGCTGTTGAGGAGCGGGAGCGCGCGATGGCCGGTCATCTCGACGATCGCGACCGCGGGGCCGAGGATCGCCTCGGCCGAGCGGGCGAGGACGAGGATGACGAGCAAGGGGAGGGCGGCGGCGGCCTCGGGGCGGTAGACGCTCAATATGTCGGCGCCGGCGAAGATGACGAGGCCGGCGAGCGGGACGACGAGAGCGGCCGAGACGCGGCAGGCGAAACGGTAGAGCGGGGCGATGGCGGCGCGGTCGGCGCGGGCCTGCGCCGAGGCGAGCGGGCTCATCACATAATGGAAGGCCTGGCGGACGATCAGCGGCACGGTCGCGATCTTGCGGGCGATCTCGAACAGGCCGGCCGCGGTCGCGCCGCGGGCGCCGGGCAGCATCAGGTTGAGCACGACGGGCGGCGCGTCGATCAGCAGGCGCCGGGCGAGGTTGGCGGGGAGGAGGGCGAGGCCGGAGCCGATCAGGTTGCGGGCGAGGGCGGGGCGGACGGGGGCGCGGGCGATGAGGCGGAGGTCGTAATAGCGGGCGAGGAGCGGCAGGCAGAGCAAGGCGGTGAGGGTGAGCGAGCCGAGATGGGCGAGGACCAGGCCGAGGCTGTCATAGCCCAAAGCGAAGAAGCCGAGCGCGAACAGGATGCGGGCGGCCTGCTCCCAGACGATGCGGAGGCGGATCTCGGGGCCGAAGGCGCGGCGGGCGCGGGCGGCGGAGGTCGCGACCTCGATGAAGGTCCAGAGGGGCAAGGCCCAGGCGAACAGGCGGATCGCCTGCGGCAGCGAGGCGCGGTCCTCGGGGGCGGCGGAGAATAAAGCGGCGACGGCTTCGGCGTTGAGCGCGATGGCGAGCGCGACCAGGGCGGCGGGGATGACGGTGACCAGCAGGGCGAGCTTGACCGCGGCATGGGCCTCGGCCTCGGCCTCGGCCGCGGGGACGACGCGCTGGAGCGCGGCGGTGAGCGCCAGGTCGACGATGTTCTCGATCAGGTTGATGGCGCCCCACAGGACGACATAGAGGCCGTAGGTGGCGAGGCCGAACAGCCAGACGAACAAAGGCTGGGCGAGCGCTTCGATCAGCGCGCCGGCGCGGGCGAGGCCGGCCAGCCCGGCGCCGCGGGCGACATCGCTCCGGGTGACATCGGGGGGATCGGGGGTGAGGGGGGCCTCGCCGTCCGGCGGGGAAGGGCTCACTCCTCGGTCCGGATGAGCACCGTCTCGCCGATGAGGAGGAACAAGGCGAACGGCGCCCAGGCGGCGAGCATCGGCGAGTAGGCGCCGAGATTGCCCATGGCGAGCGCGAAATTGTCGATCACGAAGTAGGCGAAGCCGAGCGCCATGCCGGCGACGGCGCGCAGGAACAATTGGCCGGTGCGGGCAAGGCCGAAGGCGGCGACGGCGGCGAGCAGCGGCATCAGCACCGCCGAAAGCGGACCGGAAAGCTTGTGCCACAGGCCCGATTCGAGCGCGCCGGTGGGGATGCCGGCGGCTTTGAGATCCTCGATCGACGCGCGCAGGGTGGCGAAATTCTGCTCGTTGGCCTTGACGTTGGAGAGCGCGAACTGGTCGGGCTCGACGCCGCGCGCGACCAATAGGGTCGGCAGCCGCTCGGTCCGGGTGCGGGCGACGTCGAAGCGCTCGACCTCCTCGAGCAGCCAGCCGCCCTCGGCGGGCCGTGCGCGCGGGGCCGTGATAAGGGCGCTCAACGTCTCGCCGGTGCGGGCGTAGATGGTGACGCCGCGAAGCCGGGTGCCGGAGCCGCGGCCGCTGACCTGGCGGGCGAGGATGAGGTCGTCGCCGCGCCGCACCCAGACGTTGGACGAGACCCGCGAGCCGGTCGGCACCGGCCCGTATTCGACCGCCTGCCAGGCGTTGAGCGTGGCGGTCGCCCGCGTCACCACCCGCTCCTGAAAGAAAAAGGCGGCGGCGGCGACGAGGACGCTGGCCAGCACCAAAGGCGCGATGATCTGGTGGGCCGAAATCCCGGCCGCCTTCATGCTGACGATCTCGCTATTCTGATTGAGGGTGGCGAGCGTGATCAGCGCGCCGAGCAGCGCCGAGAAGGGCAGGAAGCGCTCGATCAGCTGCGGCAGCCGCAGCGAGACATAATACCAGAGCTGGGTGTCGCCATTGCCGGGCTGGCGCAGGATGCGGCCGGATTCGCCGAGCAGGTCGAGCGTCTGGAGGATGATGACGAGGGCGGCGAGCACGGCGAGACTGCGCAGCAGGAAGGTCTTCGCCATGTAGAGGGCGATGCGCTTAGAGGGAAAGAACTGGACGTTGATCATCCGCCCTCGACCGCGCGGCGGCGGCGGGTGACGCCGAGCAGGGCGCGGACGCCCTTGCCGAATTTGGCGAAGACTCGCTCGAGCGCGCCGATCGGCTGGCCGCCGGGCTTGTGGGCGAGCGTCCAGTACATCCACACGATGAGGGCGGCGAAGACGGCGAACGGCGTCCACAGAGCGAGCACCGGATCGAGCCGATCCTGCGCCGCCATCTGCTCGGCATATTGGTTGATCTTGTGATAGGTCACCACCATCACGATCGAGACGAAGATGCCGAGCCCCGAAGTCGAGCGCTTGGGCGGCACGGCGAGGGCGACGGCGACCAGCGGCAGCAGCAGCATCATCGCGATCTCGACCATGCGGAAATGGAAATTGGCGCGGGTGCTGTCGCGCAGCCGCTCGTCGACGGCCTTGTTGCCGCCGATCCGCACCAGTTCGGGGATGGTGAGCTCGTCATTGCCGTCGCCGCGGCCGCGGAAGCTCTCGATCGCGGGCAGGTCGATCGGCAGATCGTGGCTGGCGAAGCTGAGCACGCGCGGCGAATCGTAGGTCGGCGCGTCGTGGACGAGGCGGCCGTTGGACAGGCGGAGCAGGATGGTGTCGGGCTGGTCGGTGGCGAGGAAGGTGCCCTGGTCGGCGGTGACGGCGAGCGTGCGGCCGTCGGCGGCCTCGGCGCGGACGAACACGCCGTGGAGGTGGCGCCCCTCGTCGTCGCTGCGGTCGATACGGAGCGTCATGCGCTTGCCGAGATTGTTGAACTCGCCGACCTTGATCGAGGCGCCGAGCGCGCCCGAGCGCAATTCGAAGCGCAGCTCCTCATAAGCG
>DASWMB010000084.1:0-31290 GCA_036399955.1 Allosphingosinicella sp.
CGCCAAAATGCTGGACCCGGCGAAGAAGCCGATCGTCGTCTATGAGAGCACGGTCTATCCGGGGGTCACCGAAGACATTTGCGGGCCGCTGATTGAACAGCACTCCGGCCTGAAGCGGGGCACCGACTTCTTCCTCGGCTACAGCCCGGAGCGGATCAACCCCGGCGACCGCGAGCATACGGTCGACCGCATCGTGAAGGTGATCGCGGGCGAGAATGACGAGGTCACCGAGCTCCTCGCCGAAGTCTACGGCAAGGTGACGAGCGCGGGCACGTTCCGCGCCGCCTCGATCAAGGCCGCCGAGGCCGCCAAGGTGATCGAGAACGCCCAGCGCGACATCAACATCGCCTTCATGAACGAGATCACGCAGATCTTCTCGAAGCTCAACATCTCGATCTGGGACGTGCTCGAAGCCGCCGGGACGAAGTGGAACTTCCTCAGGTTCCAGCCCGGCCTCGTCGGCGGGCACTGCATCGGCGTCGATCCCTATTACCTCAGCTTCCGCGCCCAGCAGATCGGCCTCGACCCGAACGTCATCCTCGCCGGCCGCTCGATCAACGACGGCATGGGCGCCTGGGTCGCCGACCAGATCCACGCCCGGCGCGAGGGGCCGGGGACGGTGCTGGTGATGGGCCTCACGTTCAAGGAGAACGTCCCCGACCTCAGGAACAGCCGCGTCGTCGACGTGATCGAGCGGCTGCGCGTCCTCGGCCACCAGGTGGCCGTCCACGATCCGCTCGCCGACGCGGCCGAGGCGCAGCACGAATATGGCATCGATCTCGCCGCCGACGGGCTCTCCGGCCGCTACGACGTCGTCGTGGTCGCCGTCCCGCACGAGGCCTATCGCGGTCTCGGCGACGGGGCGCTCGCAGGTCTCGTCGCCGAGGACGGGCTCCTCGCCGACCTCAAGAACCTGTTCGCGGACCGGGCGCTCCCCGGGGTGAGGCGCTGGACCCTCTGAGGCCGAAGGGGAGGCGGCGTAGCCGGGCGGAATCGCGGACGCCCTTGCGCTCACCCTCCCACGATGCTTCGCATCGCGGGCCCCTCCCTCTCCCGAAATGGGAGAGGGATTCAGGTTCGGTCAGAGGCCGTGATACGCCCGGTACCAGTCGACGAAGCGCGGGATGCCTTCGTCGATGGCGGTGGTGGGGCGGAAGCCGAGATCGCGCTGGATGGCCGAGATGTCGGCATAGGTGTCGCGAACGTCGCCGGCCTGCATCGGCAGCAGGCGCCGCTCGGCCTTGCGGCCGCAGGCCTCCTCGATCAGCGCGATCATCCGGGTGAGCTCCTCGGAGCGGTTGTTGCCGATATTGTAGAGCCGGTGCGGGCCCTTGCTGCCGCCGGCCTTTTCGGAGCCGTCGTCGGGCGGCGGATTGTCGAGCGCCGCGACGATGCCGGTGACGATGTCGTCGATATAGGTGAAGTCGCGGCGCATATTCCCTTCGCCGAAGACGTCGATCGGCCGGCCCTCGTAGATCGCCTTGGTGAACAGCCACATCGCCATGTCCGGGCGGCCCCAGGGGCCGTAGACGGTGAAGAAGCGAAGGCCCGTCTGCGGCAGCCGGTAGAGATGGGCGTAGGTCTCGCTCATCAGCTCGTCCGCCTTCTTGGTGGCGGCGTAGAGCGAGAGCGGGTGGTCGACCCGGTCCTCGACCCGGAACGGCAGCGTCTCGTTGCCGCCGTAGACGGAGGAGGAGGAGGCGTAGACGAGGTGAGCGCTCTGCCGGTGGCGCGCGAGCTCGAGCATGTTGATGTGGCCGACGAGGTTCGACTGGACGTAGGCGTGCGGGTTCTCGATCGAGTAGCGCACGCCGGCCTGGGCGCCGAGATGGACGATCCTGTCGAACTCCATGCCGCCGACCGCATCGTCGAGCGCCCGCTGGTCGGCGAAATCGACCTCGACGAAGCGGAAGCGGTCGGCCGAGCGGCGCTGCTGCTCGGCGATCCGGTCGCGCTTCAAGGCGACGCTGTAATAATCGTTGACGTTGTCCACGCCGATCACGGTGTCGCCGCGCTCGAGCAGGCGCGCGGAGACATGGTAGCCGATGAAGCCGGCCGCACCGGTCACGAGTGTGGTCATTGTGAAAAGCCGCCCTGGCAGGATGTGTCGGGAATGACGCGCGCCTTATCGGCGGCGATTCAGCTTGCCAAGGCCGTGCGCCCGGATTCCGCCTGCGCCTCGTCCTCGCGCGCCTGGAGGAACCAGCGCTCCGCGCCCTCCAGGCCGACGGCGGTGAGGACGCCGTTGCGATAGGCGCCGGTGTCGACCGCGATCCGGTTCGAATGCTCTTCGGGGCTGTCGACGATGGTATGGCCGTGGACGACGACCAGGCCGTGGTCGGCGCGGCTTTCGAGGAAGCCTTCGCGGATCCAGCGCAGGTCCTTGGCGCTCTGCTCGGCGATCGGGACGCCCGGCCGGATGCCGGCATGGACGAACAGGTAATCGCCGAAGCGGAACGTGTCGGCCATGTTCGAAAGGAAGGTGCGGTGGGCCTCGGGGACCAGCTCCTGGAGGCGTCGGACGACGTCGCCCGGCGTGGCGTTCAGAGTCCAGCCCCGGCTGACGCCGTAGCTCTCGGCGCATTCGAGGCCGCCATAAGTGAGCCAGTTGGTGACGACGTCCTCCTCGCCCTCGAGGACGCGGAGCAGGAACTCCTCGTGATTGCCCTGGAGGAAGACGGTCTGTGCGAAGGCCGGCCTGAAGTGCAGCAGGTGCTCGACGACGCCGCTGGAATCGGGTCCGCGGTCGACGAGGTCGCCGAGGAAGATGAGCCACGTCCGCGCCGGCGGCCGCGAGGCGTCGTCGCGCTCGATCCGGGCGAGGAGGTCCTTGAGGAGGTCGAGGCGGCCGTGGACGTCGCCGATCGCATAGGCGCGCAGGTCCGGCGGGCCGCCCTTCGGCTTCTTCCCCGGTCGTCCGAACAGGCGGTTCAGCACGGCTTCATCCTCGTTGGTGCTTAGGGGCCGGGATATTGTGTCCGCGCCCGATGTTGCAAGGCCGAGGGTGGACGCGGGCGGCCGGCCATGGCAAAGGCGGCGCGGGATTCGCCCGCTTGCACCCGAGGGCCGGCGCCAAGCTGCTGAAATAGCGCGAGAAGCGTGCCGGCAAAAGGCTTTGAGGCTCGGGCTCGTTGGTGTAAATGGTCCTTTCTTCTTGGGGTAAGGTTGTGGCTGACTTGAAATTTGGCGGCGTCGTCCGCCAGCTTCTGATCGCGCTCGGCGTCGTTGCGATGGCGGCGGGCGTCAGCGCATGCGGCGGCGCCTCGCGCGGCGGCCCCGTGCCCTATCCCACCGACGTCGCCCAGTTCGGGGCGCCTGAGCTCGACCGGCTGACGCCCTCGACCGGGCAGCACCGGATCGCGCCGCTCGACAAGCTCAGGATCAACGTCTTCCAGGTCGCCGAGCTTTCCGGGGAATTCACGGTCGACGCGCAGGGCAAGATCCAGTTCCCGCTGATCGGCGAGGTGGTGGCCAACGGGCTGCTTCCCGAAGAGCTCCAGCAGCTGATCGCGCGCCGTCTCTCGGAGCGCTATCTCCAGTCGCCCAACGTCCAGGTCGCAGTGACGGAGCAGCAGCAGCAGGTCATCCACGTCGACGGCTCGGTGCGCGCGCCCGGCCAGCTGCCGATCCGCGGCACGACCACCCTCATGCGGGCGGTGGCGCAGGCGCAGGGCTTCGCCGCCGATGCCAATCCCGCGCGCGTCGTCGTCTTCCGCACGATCAACGGCCAGCGCATGGCCGCCGCCTTCGACATGCGGGCGATCCGCCGCGCACAGGCGGAGGATCCCACCATCTACGGCAACGACGTCATCATCGTGGACGGCCAGCGCAACGTCTGGCGCGAGGTGATCACGGCGATCCCGCTCCTGGGCTATTTCGCGCCCTTCATTCAATAAGATCCTGGATAGCAATCGATGAACGAACAAAGCGGGGCCTTCCCACCTAGGGGCGCGGTCGCACGCGTGCACGGCGAGGCGATGCTGCCCGCCACCGGCCTCAGGGAGCTCGCCCTCGCCGGCCAGCCGGCGGCGGGGGCCTCGCACATCACGCCGAGCGAGATCTGGCGCGTCATCGCCAAATGGTGGTGGCTGATCGCCGGCATCGTCGTCGCCTGCATGCTCGTCGCCGTCGGCGTCTCGCTGATGATCCAGCCGCTCTACCAGGCCTCGACCAAGATCGAGGTCAACCGCGAGGGCGTCCAGCCGGTCCAGATGGGCCAGCTGCAGCCGATCCAGGCGCAGGACGCGGAATTCATCAACACCCAGGCGGCGCTGATCGGCAGCCGGACGCTGGCCGAGCGGGTCCAGCGCAGCCTCAACCTGCGCGACCAGCCGCTCGGCGACCTCAAGGTCGAGCCGGTCCGCAATACGCGCCTGATCAACATCAACGTGGTCCATCCGGAGCCGGAGCTCGCCGCGCGCATCGCCAATTCCTATGCGGACATGCTGATCCGCTCCAACCTCGAGCGCCGCTACGAGGCGAACTCCTATGCGCGCAACTTCCTCGAGCAGCGGATCAACACCATCCGCGGCCGGCTCGAGACATCGGAGCGCCAGCTCGTCGCCTATGCGCAGCGCCAGGGGATCGTCACCCTCAACATCGACAGCGGCACCGGCGGCGAGGGCGGCCGCTCCGAGCAGACGGTCGACGCGCAGTCGCTCACCCAGGTCAACCAGGCGATGCAGCAGGCTCGCAGCGAGCGTATCGCCGCCGAGCAGCGCTACATCCAGGCGCAGGGCAGCGGCGCCGTCACCGAGACGATCAACAACCCGACAGTGCAGGCGCTCACCGGCCAGCGCGCCCAGCTCCAGGCCGAATATCAGGAGAAGCTGGCGATCTTCCGGCCGGACTATCCGACCATGGTCCAGCTGCGCACCCGGATCGAGGCCATCGACCGTTCCATCGCCCAGCAGGGCCAGGCCGTGTCCTCCTCGCTGCGCAACGAGGTCGAGGCCGCCCGCGCCCGCGAAGCCGCGCTCCAGGCCCGCGTCGATCAGCTCAGCCGGAGCCTGCTCGACCTGCGCGCGCGCTCGATCCAGTACACGATCCTGCAGCGCGAGGTGGACACCAACCGCGCGCTCTACGACGCGCTGCTGCAGCGCTACAAGGAAGTCGGCGTCGCCGGCGGCGTCGGCACCAACATCGTCTCGGTGGTCGACCGCGCCCAGCCGCCGTCCGCGCCGTTCAAGCCGAACCTGCCGCTCAACCTGCTGCTCGGCCTCCTGAGCGGCCTCGTGCTCGGCTTCGGATCGGCCTTCGCGCTCGAGTGGATGGACGACACCATCAAGAACCCGGACGACCTCACCTCCAAGCTGAAGATCGCGCCGCTCGGCGTGATCCCGGCCGCGGCCAAGAACGCCGACGTCCAGACGCAGCTGCAGGACGCACGTTCGGACCTGTCGGAGGCCTATCAGTCGGTCCGCACCGCGCTCCAGTTCGCGACCGACCACGGCGTGCCGCGGACCCTGTTCATCACCAGCACCCGCCCCGGCGAGGGCAAGTCGACGTCGGCGCTCTCGGTCGCCCATTCGCTGGCGAGCCTCGGCCCCTCCGTGCTGCTGATCGATGCGGACCTCAGGAAGCCGACGTTCCGCGGCACCTCCGCCGACGCGAACGGCCTCTCCTCGCTGCTCGCCGGCTCGGACGACCTCGAGGCCTGCGTCCACCCGACCAACCAGGAGGGCCTCTTCCTGCTGCCGGCCGGCCGCATCCCGCCGAACCCGGCGGAGCTGCTCGCCGGCGGCCGCTTCGCGCCGCTGCTCGAGCGGGCGGCCGGCATGTTCGACTATGTCGTCATCGACGGGCCGCCGGTGCTCGGCCTCGCCGACGCGCCGCTGCTTGCCTCGCTGTGCGAGGGGACGGTGTTCGTCATCGAGGCGGGCTCGATCCGCCGCGCGGCCGCGCTCAACGCGGTCAACCGGCTGCGCTCGACCGACGCGCGGCTGATGGGCGGCGTCCTCACCAAGTTCAGCGCCAAGAAGTACGGCTACGGCTATGGCTACGGCTACGGCTATGGCGACGACGCGTACGCCTATCGCGAGGGCGACGCGCCCAAGAGGCAGATCCAGCTACTGAAGAGCGAATAAGGTGGCGAGCGAGCGCGGCCGGCGGAGAGGGCTGCGGGGGCGCTTGCCGGCGCTCCTCGCGACCCTCATCGCGATCGGCATCTTGTATCTGGTGGCGCGCACCGCGATTGCGGCGGCGAACCCGATCGTAGCGGCGCAGCTGCCGCCGAAGGAATATTCGCGGCTGCTGCGGGTGCACCTCTACCAGCTGCTGGCCCCGCAGCGGCGCGTGACGCCGGACGTGGTTGCGCTCGCCCGCCGGACGGCCGTCGCCGAGCCGCTGTCGTTCGAGCCGTTCTTCGTGCTCGCCCGCGCCGCCGAGCAGGCGGGGCGCCTCCCCGACGCGATCCGGCTGATGGAGGAGGCGCGCATCAGGCGCCGCAACTTCGCGCCGACCCGCCTCCAGCTCGCCGCTTATTACACCCATGCCGGCCGCCTGCCCGAGGTGCTCCACGAGCTCGAGGTCGTGCTCGGCCTCCGCCCCGAGACGATCGAGCCGGTGATGGGGGAGCTCACCAAGCTGATGGCGACCGCCGAGGGCCGGCGGGTGCTCGCCTCGGCGCTCGCCCGCGAGCCCTCGTGGCGCCAGCAGTTCTTCGCCGTCGCCCGCGCCCGCTCGGTCACGCCGCCGCAGGCGCTGGCCTTGCTCGAGGCGGTTCGCGCACGCCGTCCGAACGCGGACCACAGCCTCGAGCGGCAGCTCTACATCACCTCGCTGATCGGTGCCGGCCAGCTCAGGCAGGCGCGCCAGCTCTGGCTCGAGATGCTGCCCGAGGCGGAGCGGTCGCGGCACCTCCTGATGGCGAACGCCCGCTTCCGCGGCCGACCGGTCGGCGCGCCCTTCGGCTGGGACCTGCGGGCGCTCGACGTCGGGCGCGCCGAGATCCGCGACGCGAACACGGCGCGGCCCTGGCTGGAGGTCGACTATTTCGGCGGCAGCAACGCCGTCCTCGCCGAGCAGCTGCTCGCTCTTCCCGCCGGCCGCTACCGGCTCCGCTACGAGCTCGCCGGAGAAGTCGGGTCGGGCTCCTCCACCCTGTTCTGGAGCCTTGGCTGCGAGTCCGGCTCGCCCCAGCTGCTGCGCATGGAGATGAACCGGCTGAGCGGGACGATGCGGCCGCAGGAGGCGCAGTTCAGCGTGCCCGCGGGCTGCGACGGCCAGCGGCTGCGGCTGCAGGCCGAGGCCGGCGACGTCCCGGCCACCGTCGTCCTGCGCATCGCCGGGCTGGAGATCGTCCGATGAACTCGCGCGTCAGAGGCTATATCGGCATCGCCTATCTGGCGCTGTGCCTGATGCTCGGCGGCGCGAGCGCGGCCGGGGCGCTGGGCAACGCCCTGCTCCAGCTCCTCGCCCTGATCATCATCCTGATCCTGATCTGGAGCGGCAAGCTGCGGCTGCCGCCGGAGGCGCGTCCGCTCGCCTGGATCGTCGGGCTGTTCCTCGCCGTCGGCGCGCTGAGCCTGATCCCGCTCCCGGCCGGCCTCTGGCAGAGCCTGCCCGGCCGCGGCAACGTTGCCGCCGGCCTGCGCCTGCTCGGCGTCGGCGAGGTCGGCCTGCCGCTGTCGCTGGCGCCGGCGGCGACCGTCGCCTCCCTGCTCTGGCTGCTCCCGCCGGTGGCGATGTTCCTGCTCGCGGTGACGCTCGCCTGGGACGAGCGCCGCCGGCTCTACGGCACCGTCCTCGTCGTCGCGGTGCTTTCGATCATGCTCGGCGTCTTCCAGCTCCTCGGCGGGCCGCAATCCTCGCTGCGCTTCTACGAGATCACCAACGAAGGCTCGCCCGTCGGCTTCTTCTCGAACATCAACCACCAGGCGACGCTGCTGCTTTGCGCGATCCCCTGCGCAGCGGTCTTCGCGATCCAGTTCGCCACCGGCGCGGACCGTTCGAAGCGCAGCGGCGGCATGATCATGGCGAGCGCCTTCGCGCTCTTCCTCACTGCCGGCATCGCCCTTTCCGGCTCGATCGCGGGCTACGGGCTCTTCCTTCCGGCCGCCTTCGCCGCCTTGCTGAACTACCGCCGGGCGACGGCGGGCGCGCTCGGCGCGGCGTGGAAGGCCGCGCTCGCCGCGCTGCTGATCGTCGCCGCCGGCTTCGCCTTGTTCGGGCCGGGGCCGCCGCAGGCCCTGTCGGACAAATACAGCACCAGCCCGGCGAGCCGGCGCGCATTCGCCGCCAACACCGCCGAGGCGATCGTACAGACGGCGCCGGTGGGGACCGGTCTCGGCAGCTTCTCCGGCGTCTACCGCCGGTTCGAGGATCCGCGGGGGGCGACGGGGCAGTTCGTGAACCACGCCCATAACGACTATCTCGAGCTGGTGCTGGAGCTCGGGGTGCCCGGCGCGCTGCTGATCGCGGCCTTCCTCTTCTGGTGGCTGCGCCGGTCGCTCTACGCCTGGCGCAGCGATCTGCGCGGCGCCAACCTCGCCCGCGCGGCCTCGGTCATCGTCGGCATCGTGCTGATGCACAGCATCGTCGACTATCCGCTGAGGACCTCGGCGATGGCCGCCGTATTCGCCGTCGCCTGCGCCTTCCTGGTGCCCTACATGCCGACGGCGCGGCGGCGCCGGAAAGCCGATGCGGAGGCCGACGAAGCCGGCGCCGGCGCACGCCACCTGGAGGCGGTATGACCTTCCTCGGCGTCATCGGCATCCTGATCGGGCTGATCGCGATTCGCTGGGCCTATATCGAGCCGACGCGGCTGCGCTTCGCCCACTTCGCGCTCTGCTACATCCTCCACCTCGCGGCGACCTTCGCCTATTACGAGTTCTCCAAGGCGAACCTCACCGACGCGGGCGGCTATTATTACGACTATGTCAACTTCTACCAGGACGTCGGTTTCGGCGTCGGCACCCTCTTCGTCACCTACATCGTCCAGTCGCTGAAGAGCTTCGTCGGCGGCACCTTCCTCGATTTCTTCCTCATCTTCCAGGCGATCAGCTTCTTCGCGATCTGCCTCCTGATGCGGACGATCGAGGAAATCTACCGCGAGCTCGGCGTCGAGCAGCCGCTCTACACCTATGTCCTGCCGCTGCTGCCGGGACTCCACTTCTGGACCTGCGCGATCGGCAAGGACGGCTTCCTGCTGCTCGGCGTCTGCCTCGGAATCTGGTCGGCGATGAACCTCAAGTCGCGCTGGCCGGCGATGCTGCTGGGCCTCCTTCTCATGCTCCTCATCAGGCCGCACATCGCCGCGCTCGGCGTCGCCGCGGTGGGCGGCACGATCTTCTTCGACCGGCAGACGCGCCCTGCCTTGAGGGTGGCGATCGTGTTCGTGTCGCTGATCGGCCTCGCCGTTGCCGCCAACTCATTCCGCCAGGCCTTCTCGATCGACGTCACCAATGCGGACTCGGTGAGCAACTTTCTCGCCGCCCATGAGGAAGTGACGCAGGACGCGGACGTCGCCGGCAATTCGGCGGTCTACGGCAGCTATCCCTTCAAGCTGATGAGCCTCCTGTTCCGGCCGATGTTCATCGACGCCGAGGACATCATGGGCCTCGCCGCCTCCGCCGAGAACTTCATCCTGCTGCTGCTGTTCGGAGGCATCTTCGTTCATTTCAGAACGCTCGTGCTGCTGACGCGGCGGCTTCGCTTCGTCCGCTTCGCGGCCCTGTTCGGGGCGACCTGCGCGCTGCTCCTCGCGCTCGTCTACTACAATATCGGCCTCGGCCTCCGCCAGAAGACTATGTTCGTCCCGGCCGTGATCATCCTGTTCGTCGCGGTCGTGGCGCTCGCGAGGGCGCGCAGGCTCCTGCCGCTGCAGGCGGCCGCCGCAGCGCCCGTGGCGGCGGCCGCCGCGCCGCCTGCGTCCGCGCCCGAGGCGCTCCCGGCCGGCCGCTGAGCGCGGGCCCGCGACCATTGCCGCAGCCGAGGCTCCTTCTCGTCGTCAACACCGACTGGTTCTTCCTGTCGCACCGCCTTGCGGTCGCCGTCGGCGCCCGGCAGGCCGGCTACGATGTCCACCTCGCCTGCGGGAACACCGGCCGGCTCGCCGAGATCGAGGCGCACGGCATCGTCGTCCACGAGCTGCCGATCAGCCGCCGGGGCATGTCCGTCCTCGAGCAGATCGGCACGGTCCGCGCGATGGCCGCGCTGATGCGCGCGCTTCGGCCGGACATCGTCCACCTCGTGACGATCAAGCCGGTGCTGCTCGGCGGCCTCGCCGCACGGCTGGCGCGGGTGCGGGCCGTCGTAGCCGCCATCTCGGGCATGGGCTATGTGTTCATCGCCCGCGGCGCCGTCGCCCGCCTGCGCCGCGCGCTCGTCTCCCTGCTCTACCGGGCGGCCCTTGGCCGCCGGAACGTCACCGTCATCGTCCAGAACCCGGACGATGCCGCCCTGGTGACGAGGCTGGCGGGGCTCGCGCCGTCGCGGATCGAGCGGATCCGCGGCTCGGGCGTCGACCTTGCGGCCTGCGCGCCGGCGCCGCTGCCCGACGGCGAGCCGGTCGTGGTCTTCGCCGCGCGGCTGCTCGGCGACAAGGGGCTGCGCGAGTTCGTCGCCGCGGCGCGCATGCTGAAGGCGGATGGGATCCGCGCCCGCTTCGTCGTCGCCGGCGATCCCGACCTCGACAACCCCGCCTCGGTCCTCCCGGCCGAGATCGAGGCATGGCGGCGCGAAGGCGTCGCGGACTTCGTCGGCTTCCAGGCGGACGTGCCGGGCCTCTTCGCCGCCGCCCATCTCGTCGTCCTCCCCTCCTATCGCGAGGGACTGCCCAAGGTGCTGCTCGAAGCCGCCGCCTGCGGGCGGGCCGTGGTCACCACGGACGTCCCCGGCTGCCGCGACGCCGTCGAGGCGGGGCGGACGGCCCTGCTCGTGCCGGCGATGGAGGCGAAGCCGCTCGCCGCCGCGATCCGGCGCCTGGTCGAGGACCGGGCGCTGTGCGCGGGCATGGGCGAGGAGGGGCGGCGCCTGGCAGAGGCCGAATTCTCGATCGGACGCGTCGTCGAGGCGCACCTCGCCATCTACGCGCGGGTGCTGGAGGAGACGGCGTGAGGGTCCTCGTCACCGGCGCCTCCGGGTTCGTCGGCTCGGCCGTGCTGAAGCGCCTTGTCTCGGACGGTCATGAAGCGATGGCGAGCGTCCGCCGTGCGCCGGAGGAGCCGGTCGCCGGCGTCTCCTACGTCGCCGGGGCCGATCTCGTCTCCGGCACGGGCTGGGAGGCGGCCGTGCGCGGGGCGGATGCGGTGATCCACGCCGCGGCCCGGGTCCATGTCATGGAGGAGCGCGCCGCCGATCCGCTCGCCGAGTTCCGGCGCGCCAATGTCGATGGCACGCTGCGCCTCGCCGAGGCGGCCGCGGCGGCGGGGGTGCGGCGCTTCGTTTTCCTGAGCTCGATCAAGGTCAACGGCGAGACGACGCAGGCCGGACGGCCCTTTCGCGCCGACGATCCGCCGCAGCCGCTCGATCCCTACGGCGTCTCCAAGCTGGAGGCCGAGGAGGCGCTGTTCGCGCTTTCGCAGCGCACCGGGATGGGTGTCGCGGTCGTGCGGCCGCCGCTCGTCTACGGGCCCGGCGTCAAGGCGAACTTCCGCGCGATGATGGGCCTCCTCCAGCGACGCCTGCCGCTCCCGCTCGGCGCGGCGCGGGCGAAGCGGAGCCTCGTCGCGCTCGAGAACCTCGTCGACCTCCTGATGCGCTGCCTCGACCATCCGGAGGCGGCGGGACGGGTGTTCCTGGTCAGCGACGGCGAGGATCTGAGCGTCGCGGAGATGCTGAAGCGGCTCGGCGCCGCGCTCGGCCGGCGGCCGCTGCTGCTGCCGGTGCCGCCGGCCGCGATCGCGCTCGCGGCGCGCCTCGCCGGCCGCGGTGCGGTCGCTCAGCGGCTGCTCATGCCCCTCCAGGTCGACATCGAGCCGACGCGACGCCTGCTCGGCTGGTCGCCGCCGGTTCCCGTGGACGAGGCGTTCGCGCGGACGGCGCGGCATTTCCTCGAGGCGCGGCGATGAGCGACTGGCTGCTGCTCGCAGTGCTGGCGGCGCTCGTCTTCGGCGCGAGCGCCGGCGGCACGCTCGTCCTGCGCAACTATGCGCTGCGCCGCGACCTGCTCGACCGGCCGAACGAGCGCAGCTCGCATGAGGCGCCGACGCCGCGCGGCGGCGGCGTCGCGATCGTGCTCAGCACCCTCGCGGCGCTGGCGGCGCTCGCCGTCGCCGGCGCCGTGCCGATCGAGGTCGCGGTGGGGATCGGCGGCGGCGGCCTCATCGTCGCGGCGATCGGCTTCTGGGACGATCACGGCCATATCGCCGCGCGGTGGCGCCTGCTCGCCCATTTCGCGGCGACGGCCTGGCTGCTCGCCTGGCTCGGCGGCGTCCCGGACGTATTCGCGCTCGGCGACGCGCCGCTCCTCAGGGGAGCGATCGTGGCGCTCGCGGCGGTCGGCATCGTCTGGCTGATCAACCTCTACAACTTCATGGACGGGATCGACGGCATCGCCTCGGTCGAGGCGATCACCGTCGCCCTCGGCGGCATCGCGGCCGCGGCGGCGGCGGGTCTCGCCGGCGAGGCGGCGCTGCCGCCACTGCTGATCGCGTCCGTCGCGGGCTTCCTCGCCTGGAACTGGCCGCCGGCGCGGATCTTCATGGGCGACGCCGGCAGCGGCTTCCTCGGCGCCGTCCTCGCCGGTCTCGCGCTCGCCGCCGGCCATGCGCGGCCGGCCTTGCTCTACGCCTGGCTGATCCTGATCGGCCTGTTCGTCGTCGATGCGAGCGTCACCGTGATCCGCCGCGCCCTTCGCGGCGAGCGCATCTACGAGGCGCATCGCAGCCACGCCTACCAGCGCGCCTCCCGCCGCTACGGCTCGCATCTCCCGGTGACGCTCGCCGTCGGCGCGCTGAACCTCCTCTGGCTGGCGCCGATCGCGGTCGCGGCGGCTGCCGAACGGATCGGCGGCCCGCTCGCCATCGCGCTCGCATATGCGCCGCTCATCCTTCTCGCTCTCCTGTTGAGGGCCGGCGCCGAGGACGCGCCCGCAAAGAAATATTGAGATTCCTGTGAAAAATCGGCAGGAAGGCGCCGGCGGCCGCGAGCCGCCGCGTAACAGGTGCGTGCGTTGCCCGACAGGCCGCCGCCGCTGAGAGGTAATCCGCGGGATGGTTTCGAAACTGGCGCAAAGGCTGACGATGATCAGCCGCGCCCAGAAAAGGGCGATCCTGATCGCGTACGACGTCGTCGCGATGGTCGTCGCCCTGCTGGCGTCTTTCTCCGCTCGCCTCGGCGAGCCCTATTGGCCCAACAATCCGCTGGTCTTCGTCGCCGCCGCGATCGCGATCGGCGTCGGCATCGCCAGCCTCTATTATCTCCAGATCTACCGGATCGTGCTGCGCTTCTTCGACATGAGGACGGTGAGCCGCATCCTGCTCGGCGCGGCGATGACCGCCACCGCCTGGGTCATCGCGGTCTATTTCCTGCGGCCGACGCTGATCGCCGACGGCCTCGTCATCGCCGTGCCCCGCTCCGTCGGCTTCATCTTCGGCGGCTTCCTGTTCGTGCTGCTGTTCATGGGCCGCTACACGATGGCCATGCTCGTCAGCGGCACGACCCAGAGCCGCAGCCGCCGCGGCGACGACGGCATCCATGTCGTCATCTACGGCGCCAATTCGGCCGGCATCAGCCTCGGCGAATCGGTCCGCCGCGACCCCGCCTACCGCCTGTGCGCCTTCGTCGAGGACGACGAGCGGCTCCACGGCCAGATGGCCGCCGGCGTCCCGATCTATGCGCCGACGGCGCTGCCGGCGCTGGTCCGCGAGCAGGAGATCGCCGAGGTGTTCCTCGCCATGCCCAAGGCGACGCGCTCCCAGCGGCTCGCGGCGATCGCGCGCCTCAACCCGCTCAACATCCAGGTGAAGACGGTGCCCTCGGCCGAGGAGATCGTCTCCGGCCGCTTCATGGTCAGCGACGTCCGCCCGATCGAAGTCAACGATCTCCTGCGCCGCGATCCGGTCGAGCCGCTCACCGAGCTCATCCGCAGCTCGGTCCACGGCCGCACGATCCTGGTGACCGGCGCCGGCGGCTCGATCGGCTCGGAGATCTGCCGCCAGCTCATCCAGGCGCGGCCGAGGAAGCTCGTCCTGTTCGATCACAGCGAGTTCGCGCTCTACACGATCGAGCAGCAGCTGTTCGAAACCCTCGCCACCTTCGCAGAGGGCGAGCGGCCGCAGCTCGTGCCGGTGATGGGCTCGATCCTCAACGAGCAGCTGGTGCGGGAGCTGATCGCCTCCCAGGATGTCGACACCATCTACCACGCCGCCGCCTACAAGCATGTCCCGCTTATCGAGGACAACGAGATCGCCGGCGTCGAGAACAACGTCCTCGGCACCTTGATCGTCGCCCGAGCCGCGGCGGAGGCAAAGCTCACCCGCTTCACCATGATCTCGACCGACAAGGCGGTGCGCCCGGAAAGCGTGATGGGCGCGAGCAAGCGCGTCGCCGAGCTGATCGTTCAGGGCCTGGCCGAGCGGAACCCGGAGACGCGGTTCGGCATCGTCCGCTTCGGCAACGTGCTCGACAGCTCGGGCTCGGTCGTCCAGCGCTTCCGCAGCCAGATCCGCCGCGGCGGCCCGGTCACCGTCACCCACCGCGACGTCACCCGCTTCTTCATGTCGATCCCCGAGGCGACCCAGCTCGTCCTCCAGGCCGGCGCGATGGCCCGCCACGGCGAAGTGTTCGTGCTCGACATGGGCGAGCCGATCCGGATCGCCGACCTCGCCGAGCATATGATCCGCCTGTCGGGCATGACCGTGAAGGACGAGTCCAATCCGATGGGCGATATCGAGATCACCTATGTGGGCCTCAGGCCCGGCGAGAAGCTCTACGAGGAGCTGTTCGTCGGCGAGGAGGTGGTGCCGACCGACCATCCGCGGATCAACAAGGCGATGGAGCGCAGCCTGTCTCTCGACCTGCTCGAGCGCCACCTCGAGGCGATGCGCGCGGCGATCGCCGGCCGCGACCGCGAGGCGATCCGCGCCACCCTCCAGGAAGTTATCGCGCCCGACCAGGGCGTGCTGAGCCCCGCGCCGGTCCCCGCCGCCGCCGCCGCCAAGGCGGTCCGTCCCCGCACCGTCCACTAGCGCCGGCGGCCGCTGCCGCGGCGCTTCAGCCGGTGCGCTGGTTGCGGACGACGTCGAACGTCACCAGTCCGGCCTCGTGGTGGAGGTGGTGGGTTCCGCTGATCCCGCGCAGGAACAGCGGTTCGACGTCCTGCTTCCTCGTCTCCGCATAGCCGCCGTCGAGGCGGTCGATCTCGTAGATCGAGAAGGCGCGGCCATATTGGCCGAAGGAGGGACGCTGCGCGACGCGGTAGAGCCGCTCGCCGTCGCGCAGCAGGCCGCCGTTGCGGCCGCGGCCGGCGTCGATGAAGACCGGCCCGTCGCCGACGCGGCGCCACGGGCCGAGCGGCGTCTCGGCCTCGAACAGGAAGAAGTCCGAATCGTTCGTGCCGACCGCGGTTTCGTTGATGGTGGTCATCATCCACCAGCGCCCCTCCCGCTCGAACAGCATGGCATCGACCGCATCGACGTCGTCCACCAGCACCCGCTCGAGCGTCCACTGGAGCGGGAACGAGGTGCAGCGGTAGAGCCGGATCTGCCGCGCGGCCGAGGATTCGGGGACCATCCAGAGCTCGCCGTTCCAGCGGAAAAGGTAAGGGAAGGAGAGGTGGAAATCCTCCTCGACGACGACTCCGAGCCGCTCCGGCCTGCCGTCGGGGAGGATCTCATAGGCCGAGATCACGCCCTTGCCGGTGCGGTAGGGGAAGTCTTCGAGGAAGATCAGCCTGCGCCCGTCCTGCTCGACGGCGAACGGATCGGCAAGGAAGTGGCCAGGCGGGTTCGGGATGAAGCGCGCCCGCCACAGCACCGCGCCGCGCCAGTCGCCGGCGATATAGCCCACCCCCCACCGCCAATAATAGCGGAGCAGGCGGCGGACGAGCTTGCCCACGCCGAAGCCGAGCGTCTTCAGCACGTAGCGGATCGTCTCGCCGAGGAGCGGCGTCCGGTAGAGCTGGTGGAAATAGATGAACGGCTCCTCGGTCGTCTCGCGGCCGTCGGCGACGGCGCGGATCGTGCGCATCAGCGGCAATTGGGTGCGCGCGTAGAGGTTCGCCTGGTTGAGCGAATAGACGAGGCCGGTGGTGATGCTGCCGCGCATCAGCACCTCGCCGCCGTCCAGCTCCTCGGTCAGGCGCTGGACGATGAAGCCGGTCTGCGCCTGTCGGAAGAAGACCTCCCAGAAGGCGGCGGGTCCGCCGCGATTGACGCGGTTGTCGCCGTGATGGACCGAGACGATGCCGCAGCGGGAGGCGGACAGGATCTCGCCCTTCAAGATGCCGTTTCCGCAGCGGACCAGCACGTCGGCGCCGAGCGCGCGAACCCGGGCCACGTCCTCGGCCGGGAAGCGATAGACGAAGCCGGACGTGGAGACGATCGGACTGGTTTGCACCTTCGGCGCGGCGTGGCTCGAGAGGTCGAAGGAGGCGAGGTGGTCCCGGTAGACGGGCGCGCGCAGGAACAGTTTGCGCTCGATCCGAGCCATCAGCGCGAAGGCGATGCGCGAGAGGGTGACGTAGATGCCCTGGGTGCGTGCCAGGAAGACGAGCTTGCGCCAGCCGGTGACCGAGGATTGCGGCGCCGGATGGACGACGATGCCAGCCAGCTCCATCTCCGGATCGGAATCGAGCCAGTCGGCGAGCTCCTTCACATATTTGGAGACGCGCAGGTCATCGACCAGCAGTGCGACCTTGGCCAAGCCCGATCCTTCCTCGAGAGCCGCGAGCCGGCCGGTGCCGCTGATAAGGCCGGGCTTCCTCCTGTCAATCGGCTGCGGAGGAAGCCTTCGATCCCCCCGGATCAGGCCCGGCGGCTCAGCCGATGCGTCCGCGGGCCATACGCTGGCCGTTGACGATCAGCTCGCCGACGACGAGCGCGCCGGAGAGGCCTACGTTGCCGCTGATCGTGCTGCGGCCGAGATAACGGCCGCGCGGGTAGGAGGTGGTGGGCGAGCGCTGCGACATGGTGCAGCTCTCATAGGTGACGTCGCCGGTCGACCAGGGCAGCACCGCCTGGTGGGTCAGGCGGAAATTGCAGCCGCTGAACACGACACCGGGGTTGGACGGCAGCTCGGCGATGATGGTGCCGTAGACCTGGCGCGTCGGCGACAGGGCGGGATCGTCGCGGAAGGTGCAGCCGGTGAAGCGCGCCGCCCGCTCCGGCCGCTCCGCGTCCGCGAAGGCGTGGGCGATGGCGCCGACGAAATTGCAGTCGTCGAAGCGGAAGCGCGGCTTCTTCGGCCAGGCCGCCCAGCTCGTCGTGCCGACGAAGGTGCAGCGCAGGAATGTCGCGCCCTCGCTGTCGGCGCTGTCGGCGAGGAGGCCGGGCCCCGAATTGTCGACGAACTCGCAATCGGTGAACGTGAGGTCGCGCACGCGCTTGTCCTCGGCCTCGATGTCGACCCCGGCGCCGGGCGCGCTCGAGACGCCGCCCTTGCCGGTATGGGCGAAGCGGCAGTTGACGAAGTCGTAGCCGCGGCCGCCGACGATGCTGCAGCCCTGGCGGCCGTTATATTCGCAGCGGACATTCTCCAGCCGGCTGCGCACGCGGCGGTCGCGGTCGAGCCCGTCGACGATGAGCCCGTCCATGCCGTGATGGTGGAGGTGGAGGTTGCGCAGGATCTCGGCGCCGCTGTTGTTGTAGAGGCCGATCCCGTAGGCGTGGATCTGGTAGCCCATGTCGCCCCAGGGGCCGCCGAGGTTCAGGCGCGCGAGATTGCCGTCGAGCTCGAGATCCGAGATCTCGACCGAGCCGGAGCAGCGCTCGACCTTGATCATCCAGGCATAAGGCGTCGCCGTCTCGCCCTGGACGAAGTTCGGAAGCGCGCGGCGTGTCGCCCGGCCGGTCCGCGGATCGAAGGTGCCGTAGCGAAGGCCCGGAGCGGAGCGCAGGCGCGCGCCGTTGCCTCGCACCACCAGCGGCCGGGTGCAGCCGGTGAACTCCATCAGGCGGCCCGGGGCGAAGGATTGCGGCCCGGTCGTCCGCGCGGTCTGGGCGCCGACCAGATAGGTGGTCCGGCGAAGCTCGACGATGCCGCCGCCGGCGCGGCTCACCGCGTCCGACATGGCGGCGAAGGCGGCGCTGTCATTGGTTGCGCCGTCGCCCCTGGCGCCGAAATCCTCGGGCCTGAACACCGGCGCCGCCTGGGCGGAGCAGGCGCTCGCGAAGGGAAGGCTGAGGGCGGTGCCGCCGAGGGCGCCGATCATCTCTCGTCTGTTAAGCATCGTTCCCCTTTGTCGCGACGCAGGTGAATGGCGAGTGACCGCGCCCGCGCCCGGCGTCGCCGCGGTCAACAAGCGAGGCCGAAACTGGATGCAATGCCGCCCCCGATCCACTAAGCGCGCCGCTCATCATGTCCAACATCCGGCTGGCCATTCTTACCGACGGCCGCACCGCGCCGCGCTTCATGCTCGACGCGCTGCGGATGGTGGACGGCTGCGACGAGCTCACCGTCTTCGCCTGCACCAACACCCATCACAAGAAGCGGCCGCTGAAGCACGGCCTCTATTATGCGCTGAACCTCCTTTCCGTGCGGAACCGCCTCACCCGCTCGCTGCCGATTGAGGAGTGCGGCAAGCAAGTCGAGCGCGTCGTCGAGTTCGAGGCCGACTATGAAGGCGCCTGGCAGCGTTTCCCGGACGCGGTCGTAAGCGAGCTCGCCGGCTTCGACGTCATCGTCAAGATCGGCATGGGCCTGCTGCGCGTGCCCGCCACGGAGCGGCTTGCGGCGCCGATCCTCTCTTATCATCACGGCGATCCGGCGCGCTTCCGCGGCCGGCCGGCAGGCTTCTGGGAGATGGTCGAGCGCGTGCCGGTCATGGGCCAGATCGTTCAGCGGCTCAGCAACCGGCTCGATGGCGGGGAGGTGCTCGCCTTCGCCGAGACCAAGGTCTGGCCGCACAGCTGGCGGGCGACGCTGACCGAAGCTTATCGACACTCCCCCTTCCTCCTCAACCCGGCGATCCGCAACGTCCTCACCGGGACGCCGCTCGACAGGCCCGCGAGCGGCAGGAACTACCGCCTTCCGTCGAACCTCGTCGTCCTTGGCCTGATGCTGCGGATGGTCTGGGAGGCAGCGAAGCGGCTCCTCTACGGCGCCTTCGGGGAGAAACGCTGGTGGGTGTCGCTCGCGCCGTTCGACCCGGACAACGCGTCGCTGGCCGAGGAGGGTGCCTTCCCGCCGCCCGCGCAGTGGCGGACGATCGAGCACCAGCGGCGCTACAGCTTCTATGCGGATCCCTTCTTCAGCGCCGATCCGCCGGGCCTGCTCGTCGAGGCGCTCGGGCGGCTGAGCGGCATCGGCGAGATCCTGCTCATCGACGGGGCGGCGACGCGCCGTGTCTCGCCCGGCGGCGGCCATTATTCCTATCCGGCGACGATCGCGATCGACGGGCGGCAGCTCGTCGTCCCGGAGATTGCCGAAATGTCGCCGCCGACCGTCTATGCGATCGAAGGCGGCGCGATGCGTCCGCAGCACCGGCTCCGGCTCGACGCCGACGACGGCCTGCTCGATCCGACGCTATATGCCGCAGACGGCCGTGTCTGGCTGTTCGGCAACCTGCTGCGCGAAGGCCCGGGCGCCCTGTTCCTCTGGTCCGCGGAGACGATCGAGGGGGACTTCGAGCGGCACCCGATGAGCCCGATCCGGGTGTCGCCGCTCGGCGCGCGCATGGCGGGAAACCTGCTCCGCGTCGGCGGCCGGCTCTTCCGCCTCGGCCAGGACCTCTCCGTCCGCTACGGTGACGGCATCCTCGTCTTCGAGGTCGAGCGCCTGACGCGGGAGGAGTATCGCGAACGCCGGGTGGGCGAGATCCGCTTTTCCGACCGGCATGGGCCGCACACGCTCAACGTCGCGGGCGGCGAGATGGTGTTCGACTGGTTCCGCGAGAGCGTGTCGCCGCTCGCGGGCTGGCGCCGGGTCCTGCCGATGCTGCTCGCCCGCCGCCGCCGAACCGCGCCGTCCGCTCTCCCTTCACAGCGCGGCGGCCATCTGCCAGAGGGTGGCGAAATTGGGTTTGGGAAGGCTCGATGAGCTTCAGTACAGACGAGTTCCGGGCGCTGGCCGGCGCCTTTTCCGGCGCGGGCTACCGGTTCGGCACGTTCACCGACTATGAGCCGGAGCGCACCGTGATCCTGCGCCACGACATCGATTTCAGCCTGGATTACGCCGCCGAGCTCGCCGAGGTGGAGGCCGAGCTCGGCATCCGCGCCTCCTATTTCTTCATGCTGAGCACCCACTTCTACAATTGCCTCTCGGGGGCCGGACGCGCCGCGATCGAGAGGATCAAGGCGCTCGGCCATGTCGTGAGCCTCCATTTCGATCCCGTCATCCACCCGGACCTCGACGCCGGCTTCGCGCTCGAGCGGAGCATCTTCGAAGCCAATTTCGGGCCGATCGAGGTGGTGAGCATCCACCGCCCCGGCGTCTTCCTCGAAGACAGCAATCGCGATCTCGGCGGCTGCCTCCACACCTATCAGGACCGGCTGTTCAAGGAGCTGCGCTATGTCAGCGACAGCGCCGGCGCCTTCCGCCACGGCCACCCGCTCGAAAGCGACGCGTTCCGCGACGGCAGGAGCATCCACCTCCTCCTCCACCCGATCTGGTGGGTGAACCGGCCGGCGCAGCCCGCCTGCGACCGGATCGTCGAGTTCCTGCGCGAGCGGGTCGGCTTCCTCTCGAGCGAGGCGGCGTTCCACTGCCGCGCCTATGACGGGCGGCACCCGTTCGCGATCCCCGAGAGCGGGGCCGCGGACGCGGCATGAGCGCGCGTATCGGCCTGCTCGGCTCCAAGGGCACCACGCTCGACTTCCTCGCCGCCTTCGAGGCCGAGGCGGGGCATAGGATCACGCACCTCTTCACCCTCTCCGACCAATCGGCCTCGGCGGGCGCCGTCGCCTTCTACAGCCGCGACGCGATCCTCGCCGCGGCGGAAGGGCTCGAGACCCACGAGATCCTCTCCTACACCCTCTCCGACGAGGGCGACCGCGCGGCCTTCGCGGCGGCGGAGCTGGACGTGCTGTTCGTGATCGGCTGGGAGCGGCTGGTGCCGCCGGCCGTGCTCACCTCGGTGAAGCGGGGCGTCTACGGCATGCACGGCAGTCCCCACGGGCTGCCCAAGGGCCGCGGCCGCTCGCCGCTCAACTGGTCGATCCTCCACGGCCACGGCCATTTCGTCACTTCGCTGTTCCGCTACTCGGCTGGGGTCGACGACGGCGACATCCTCGACAGCCAGGTCTTTTCGGTGACGGAGCGCGACGACATCGGCGTCCTTCACCTCAAGAACCGGCTCGCGATGCTGAAGCTCGCCGCCCGCCATCTGCCCCGCATCCTCGACGGCAGCGCCGTCCATGTGCCGCAGCCGGACGAGCCGCCGAGCTTCTATCCCAAGCGCACGCCGGAGGACGGCGGCATCGACTGGCATGCCTCCAGCGCGGCGGTCGACCGGCTGGTGCGGGCGGTCGCGCCGCCTTATCCCGGCGCCTTCTGCCCCTGGCGGGGCGGGCGGCTGACGGTGGCGGCGGGCCAGCCCTTCGAAAAGGCGATGTTCCCGAGCGGCATCGCGCCGGGGACGATCCTCGACGTCTCTCCCTCGATGGACATGTTCGTCGTCAAGACCGGCGACGGCTCCTACCTCGTCCGCGACTATCGGGGCGAGCGCATTGGCCCCGCCGACCGCGGGCAGCGGCTCGAGTCCGCCGGCACGAGGTGGACGGAGGAGCTGCTCGCCGGCCGCTACGGCCCCGGCCAGCCGCCGGACCAGTGGGAGGTGCGGCCCGAGCGCGAGCGCTGAGGCCGCGATCGATGGACGCCCAGCCTCCGAGCGGAGCGGACCGCGAGGTCCTGATCCTCAATCTCGACGTCTTCGCCAAGAAGAACGTGACGCAGATCCACGCGCTGGAGGCGGAGGGCTATGCCTTCACCATCGCCAGCAACGACCTGCGCTCCGACTCGCGCGCCATCTTCGACCGCGAGGGCTTCGCCAGGAGCCGCCTCATTCTGATGAGCGGCCTGTTCGGCCGGCTCGCAACCAGCTGGAAGCTGCTCCGGGCGAAGCGCTACAACCATGTCGAATTCTACGTCGTCGGCCACCTCGCCATCCCCTACCTCCTGATGGTGAAGCTGCTGCGCCAGCGGATGGCGGTGGTCGAGCGCGGCGACATCGGCATCTATTCGCACTACAATCCGGTGCTGCGCGCCGGCATGCGCCTCGCCTACAAGCTCGCCGACCTCATCATCTACAAGGAGGTCTATATGGCGGAGCCGCTGAAGCGCTTCACCTCGGCCCCCCTCGTGATGGTGCCGAACTGCGTCGCCGAGCGGCCGGTGAACCGCGAGCGCGCCCGCACCCTGGATTTCCTCTGGGTCAACCGGACCATCCCGCAGCGCCGCCCCGAATGGGCCGCGGCGGCGATGCGCGATCCGCGTCTTTCCGATCGCCGGCTGGTGATGCTCGGAATGGAGACGCGGGCGAGCCTCGAGCCGCACATCGCCGTCCGCCAGGAGCGGCTGCTCGCGGTCGTCGGCCCGAACATCACGCTCGAAGGCTTCGTCGATCCGGAGGCTTATTACCCTGCCGCGCGCTTCTTCTGCCTCCCCTCCTCGATCGTCTTCGGCAACAATTCGCTCCTGGAGGCGATGGCGTCGGGCGTGGTGCCGGTCGTGACCGAGGCGCCGGGAGTCGAGCGGATCGTCGAGGACGGGGTGAACGGCATCGTCACCGCCTTCGACGAGGGCTCCTACCGGGAGGGGATGGCCCGGGCCGCGGCGCTGAGCGAGGAGGAGTGGCTGGCGATGTCGCGCAACGCCGTCGAAACGGTTCGGCAGAAATATTCGGTCGAGGCTTGGACAAGATCGATGGCGGACGTATACGCCCGGGTGAAGGCGGCCTGAGGGGCTGCGGCCGCGCGCCTTGCCGCGGACCGCCTGCAGCGCCGTTTTGACCTGCACAGCGCCCGGCCGGCCTCCTATAGCGGCCCCGGAGCACGAATCGCACGAAACGAGGCTTGGATGACACGGATCAGCGACCGCAGAATACGCTTTGCGGTCGTCGGCTGCGGGCGGATCGCGGCCAATCATTTCGGCGCGATCGAGACCAACGCGGACCATGCCGAGCTGGTCGCGGTCTGCGACAACGCCCCCGCCGCGCTCGAGGCGGCGGTGGAGCGCACCGGCGCCGCCGGCTTCGCCTCGCTGACGGAGCTGCTGCGCGACGCTTCGCCCCGCCCCGACGTGATCGTGCTGACCACGCCGAGCGGCCTTCATCCCCAGCAGGCGGTGGAGGCGGCCGAGGCCGGCTTCCACGTCATGACCGAAAAGCCGATGGCGACGCGGTGGAAGGACGGCCTCGGGATGGTCGACGCCTGCGACCGCGCCGGCGTCCGCCTGTTCGTGGTCAAGCAGAACCGCCGCAACCCGACCCTCCAGCTCCTCAAGAAGGCCGTTTCGGAAGGCCGCTTCGGGCGGATCTATTCGGTCGCGGTCAACGTCTTCTGGTCGCGTCCCCAGGCCTATTACGACAGCGCCGCCTGGCGCGGCACCTGGGAGTTCGACGGCGGCGCCTTCATGAACCAGGCGAGCCACTATATCGACTTGCTCGACTGGCTGATCGGCCCGGTCGAGAGCGTCCAGGCAATGACGGCGACTCTGGCGCGCAACATCGAGGTCGAGGATTCGGGCGTGATGCTGGTCAAGTGGCGCTCGGGCGCGCTCGGCACGGTCAACGTGTCGATGCTGACCTATCCGAAGAACTTCGAAGGATCGGTCACGATCCTCGGCGAGAAGGGCACCGTCCGGATCGGCGGCGTCGCGGTCAACGAGGTCCAGCACTGGTCGTTCGCCGAGCCGCGGCCGGAGGACGAGCAGCTGGCGGCGGCGAGCTACGAGACGACCAGCGTCTACGGCTTCGGCCACCCGCTCTATTACGAGAACGTGATCGGGACGCTGCGCGGGCAAGCCGAGGCGGAAACCAGCGGCCGCGAGGGGCTGCGCACGCTCGAGATCCTGATCGCCGCCTATCTCTCCGCGCGCGACGGCCAGCGCGTCAACCTGCCGCTCGAGTATTGAGGCCGATGTCATCCTACGTCCATCCGAGCGCGATCGTCGACGAAGGCGCCGAGATCGGCGCCGGCACCAAGGTCTGGCACTGGGTCCATATCAGCGGCGGCGCCCGCATCGGCGCGAATTGCACGTTCGGTCAGAACGTGTTCGTGGCCGGCGACGTCGTCATCGGCAATGGCGTTCGCGTCCAGAACAATGTCAGCGTCTACGATGCGGTGCGGATCGAGGACGACGTCTTCTGCGGCCCGAGCATGGTCTTCACCAACGTCTACAATCCGCGCGCGGCGGTCAGCCGCAAGGACGAGTACCGGCAGACGATCGTGCGGCAAGGGGCGACGATCGGCGCCAACGCGACCATCGTCTGCGGCGTCGAGCTCGGCCGATATTGCTTCATCGCCGCCGGCGCGGTGGTGAACCGCAGCGTCCGACCGCATGCGCTGATGGCGGGCGTCCCGGCCCGGCAGATCGGCTGGATGAGCCGCGCCGGCGAACGGATCGACCTGCCGCTCGACGGCGAGGGGACCGCAACCTGCCCGAGGAGCGGCGAGAGCTACCGCCTCTCCGCCGCGGGCGTCGAGCTCGTCTGAGCCAAGCGAGAAAGCGTAAGAGTGTCGCAGACTTTCATCCATCCGAGCGCAGAGGTGCATCCCGGCGCGTCGATCGGCGAGGGCACGAAGGTCTGGATCAACGTCCAGATCCGCGAGAAGGCCGTCGTCGGCGCCGGCTGCATCCTTTCCAAGGACGTCTATATCGACGCCAACGTGACGATCGGCGACCGCTGCAAGGTGCAGAACGGGGTCTCGGTCTATCAGGGCGTGACGATCGGCGACGACGTCTTCGTCGGGCCGGACGCGGTCTTCACCAACGATCTCGTGCCCCGCGCCTTCAACGCCGGCTGGCACATCACGCCCACCCGCGTCGAGAACGGCGCCAGCATCGGCGCCAACGCCACCATCGTCTGCGGCACCACGATCGGCGAATATGCGATGGTCGCCGCCGGCAGCGTCGTCACCAGGGACGTGCCGCCCTTCACGCTGGTGCGCGGCAATCCGGCGCGCCCGGCCGCCCGGATCGACCGCGACGGCAACAAGATCGAGGAACTTTCGGCATGAGCGGCGGCGACGTCCGGATCGGCCTGCTCGGGCTCGGCCAGATGGGCCGCAACCATCTGCGCGTCCTTTCGATGATGCGCGGGGTGGAGATCGCCTTCGTCCACGACGCGCAAGGCGAGCATGCCCGCTCGGTCGCGGCGCAATATGGGATCGAGGCGGCCGGGGACGTCGAGGCCGCGCTCGCCGGCGTCGATGCGCTGATCGTCTGCACGCCGACCTCGACCCATGCCGGCTATGTCGAGCGCTTCGGCGGCAGGGTGAAGGCCCTGTTCGTCGAGAAGCCCCTCGCCCACTCGCTCGAGGCGGCGCGCCGCTCCGAGGCGGCGGTGCGGGAGAACGGGACTTTGGTCCAGGTCGGCTTCATCGAGCGCTTCAACCCCGCCGTGATCGCGCTGCGCCGCGTCCTCCAGGATTCGGAGCGGGTGATCAGCGTCGATTTCGTCCGCACCAACCGGCTCAGCGCCAGGATCACCGATGTCGACGTGGTCATGGACCTGATGATCCACGACATCGATCTTGCGCTGTACCTCAACGGGCCGGTCGCCGCGGTCTCCGCGCAAGGCGTCGAGCGGAACGGCCTCATCGAGTTCGCCTCGGCCCAGCTCACCCACGAGAACGGCCGCTTCTCGCGACTCCAGTCGAGCCGGATCACCGAGAAGAAGATCCGCCTCATCCAGGCGACCTGCGAGGACCGCTTCGTCGACTGCGATCTCCTGAGGAAGGAGATCGTCATCCACCGCCAGTCGGTCACCGAGCAGATGGGGACCGGGGCCTATTCGATCTCCTCGCAGCAGGAGGCGGTGGCCGTCGGGCAGCAGGAGGCGCTGCTGAGCGAGCTCCAGGCCTTCGTCGCGCTCGCGCAGGGCGGCGGCGACCAGGCGACGATCCCCGACTTCGCGGCGGGACTCGCCAGCCTCGAGGTCGCCGAGATGATCACCGGGCAGATCGTGGAAGGAACAAGATGAGCAGGCAGATCGAAGGCAGGACGATCCTCGTCACCGGGGGCGCCGGCTTCATCGGCAGTCATCTCGTCGACCGGCTCGTCGCCGACGGAGCCGCCCATGTCGTCGTCGTCGATAACCTCTTCGTCGGCGACGAGGCCAACATCGCCGAAGCCGAGGCGAGCGGCAGGGTCACCTTCTACCGCGAGGACATCGAGGTCGCGACCGCGCTCGCCTACATCTTCGAGCGGCACCAGGTGGACGCGGTGTTCAACTGCGCCACCAAGGCGCTGAACTACTCGTTCGTAAATCCGTCCAATGCCTTTTCGACCAACGTCACGGGCGTCCTCAACCTGCTCGAGCTGCAGCGGAAGGGGGCGTTCCGGAGCCTCTGCCACTTCTCGACGAGCGAGGTCTACGGCACCGCCGTCTACGAGCCGATGGACGAGAACCATCCCCGCAACCCAACCACCACCTATGCGGCGGGCAAGGCGGCGGCGGACATGGCGGTCGAGAGCTACCACCGGATGTTCGACGTCGATGCGTTCATCGTCCGGCCGTTCAACAATTACGGGCCGCGCCAGAATTTCCGCGGCGCCCTCGCCGGCGTGATCCCGCTCACCGCCTGGCGGCTCCATATCGGGCAGACGCCGGAAATCCACGGCACCGGCCAGCAGAGCCGGGACTTCATCTACGTCGCCGACACGGTCGATGCGGTGATCAAGCTTTTCGCCGCGCTGCCGGCCGGCGAGAACGTCAACATCTCGACCGACAACCAGATCACGATCGAGGAGCTGGTCGGCCGGATCTGCCGGCATATGGGCTATTCGGGCGAGATCGCCCGCGGCGAGGCGCGGCGGGCGGACGTCCTGTGCCACAATGCCAGCAACGCCAAAGTGAGGACCTTCATCGATTATCAGCTGACGCCGTTCGACGACGGTCTCTCGCGCACGCTCGACTGGTATCGGGCGCGCTGGGGAGGGCCGGCGGCATGATCCGGCTGATCCGCCCCGCCATCGCCTTCGAAGAGGTCGAGCAGGACCTCCGCGCGATGTTCGACAGCGGCGTCTTCACCCGCGGCGCGCATGTCGAAGGGCTGCGCCACGAGCTCGCCGTCTATACCGGCGCCGCTCATGCCTATCTCGCCACGTCGGCGACGACTGCGCTGTGGGCATGCCTCAGGCTGCTCGAGATCGGCGAGGGCGACGAGGTGGTGGTCGCCGACTTCTCGTTCCCCGCCTCTGCGAACGTGGTCGTCGATGTCGGAGCGCGGCCGGTCTTCGCCGACGTTTCGCCCGATCATTACAACATGACCCCGGAAGCGCTGGAGCGCGCGCTCTCGCCGCGGACGAAGGCGGTGATGTTCGTCGACGCGCTCGGCAACCCGACCGGCGTCCACGCGATCCGCGAGATCTGCCGCGCCCGCGGCCTGCCGCTGATCGAGGATGCCGCCTGCGCAATCGGAAGCAGCGAGCGGGGCGTCCGCTGCGGCGCGATCTCCGACCTCACCTGCTTCAGCTTCCACCCGCGCAAGCTGCTCAACACCGGCGAAGGCGGCGCCATCACCTTCGACAATCCGGAATATGCGAGCTGGTTCGACGTCAAGCTCAGCCACGGCGCCTCCGGCCCCGCCGGCTACGGCCTCGATTTCACCGACTATGGTTACAATTTCCGGCTTTCCGAAGCGCAGGCGATCCTCGGCCGCGCCCAGCTGCGCAAGCTCGACGAGATCGTTGCGGAGCGGAACGCCATCCGCGACGCGTTCGTCGAGCGGCTTGAGCCGCTCGGCTTCGTGCCGCAGCTGGTCGGCGAGGACGTCGTCTACAACGTCCAGTCGCTGGTCTTCCGGGTGCCGCCGCGGATCGGGCGCGACGCGCTGATCGCCGCGCTGCGCGAGGAGGAGGTCGAGACGACGATCGGCACCTACTGCCTCTCCGGCACGACCTTCTACCGGCGCCGCTACAACGACGTGCAGCCGGTTGCAGAGCGGCTCCAGCGCGAGACGATCACCTTCCCCTGCTATGGCGGCATGGACGTCGAGCGCGTGCTGGACGCGACCGCGCGGCTGGCCGGATGAGATGACCCCGGAGCGCTCGCTCGTCTTCCTGGGCAGCAAGGCCGCGGGGCTGCGCGCCTGCCGGGCGCTCGCCGCGCTGCTCCCCGCCGGGCGGCTCGAGGCCATCGTCTGCCCCGAGGATCGCGCCGATCCGCGCAGCGTCTACGAGGAGTTCGACGCGCTCGCCAAGGCGCACGGCATCCCGATCTACGTCGTCCCGAACCGCCGCGAGACGATGACGCTGCTCGAGCGGCTGGAGCCGGAGACGGCGATCGTCCACGGCTGGTACCAGATCCTCGACGTCGCTTCGCTGCCGGGCACCACCTTCCTCGGCTTCCATTATTCGCCGCTGCCGCGCTATCGCGGCAACGCGCCGCTCGTCTGGCAGATCATCCAGGGCGAGAGCGAGATCGGCGTCAGCTTCTTCGAGCTGACCGCGGAGATGGACGCGGGGCGGCTCATAGACCAGAAGACGGCGACGCTCGGAACGGAGGAGACCATCGCCGACGCGCTCGACAAGGCCGACGCCCTCGCGCTGGACATGCTTGGCGACTTCGTCCCCACCTGGCTGGAGGGAACGGTCGAGCTTCGGCCCCAGCCCGAGGGCGAGCCGAGCTATTGCGCCATGCGCGTCCCCGAGGACGGGCGGATCGACTGGTCGTGGCCCGGCGACCGCATCCACGACTTCATCCGCGCCCAGACCCGCCCCTATCCCGGCGCCTTCAC
Organism: Allosphingosinicella sp.; assembly: GCA_036399955.1. Taxonomy (GTDB): domain Bacteria; phylum Pseudomonadota; class Alphaproteobacteria; order Sphingomonadales; family Sphingomonadaceae; genus Allosphingosinicella. The sequence goes on from DASWMB010000084.1 coordinate 29,001, forward strand.
GATCCTGCCGGACGGCCGCAGGCTCATGGTCTACCGCTCGGCGCGCGAGACGCGGCGCTTCATGGGCGCGCCGGGGTCGGTCGCCGAGATCTCGGCCGGCCATGTCGTGATCGCCGCGGGCGAGGGCGCGGTGCGGCTGATCGAAGCGGCGGTGGAGGGCGAGGGGGCGCAGCCGGCGGCTTCGCTCATCCGTTCGCTCAAGACGCGCCTCGGCTGAGGCCGGAGCGGCGCGGCCGATGCGGATCCTGATCGCCCCAGTCGAGGTCGCCGGCATCGCCGGTGGGCTCAAGGCCGGCTTCGACGAGATCGGAGTCGAAGCCACGCTCGCTTTCTCGCAGCCCCATGCCTTCGACTATGCCGCGAGCCGGCAGGTCCATCCGCTCGCCCGCGTCTGGTCGCGGCTCGGCGCCGCCTTCTCCCGGGCGGAGGCCAAGGGCTCTCGCCTCCGCTATCCGATATGGGCCATGTGGCGGGCGTGGAGCGTCCTCGTCCTAATCTGGGCGCTGTGGCGGTTCGACGCCTTCATCTTCCTGTTCGGCAACAGCCTCACCAACACCCGCACGGAAGCCCGGCTGCTCCGCCGGCTGGGGAAGAAGGTGGCGGTGGTCTATTGCGGTTCCGACTCCCGCCCGCCCGCGGTCGACGGTCAGGTCTGCCAGGTGCCGGCGCGTCGGGAACCCGCGTCGCTGGAGCGTCACGGCAAGAAGCTCAAGGCGCGGATCGCCAACTTCGAGGAAAACGGCTTCGCCTGCGTCAACTCGCCGTTCACGGGCCAGTACCATGGGCGGCCTTTTGCCAACTGGTTCGTCCTGGGCGTGCCGCGCAGTGCCGGCGTCTCCCCGCCTCCCGCTCCGGCCGAGCGGAGCGACGGCGCGCCGCTCCGCATCCTCCACAGCCCTTCCAACCCGAAGGTGAAAGGCACGGACCGGGTTATCGAGATTGTCGAGGCTCTGAAGGCAGGGGGGCACCCGATCGAGCTCGCTCTCCTCCAGAACGTCACCAACGACCGCGTGCTGGAGGAGATCGACAAGGCGGACGTCGTGGTCGACCAGCTTTATTCCGACACCCCCATGGCCTCTTTCGCCGTCGAGGCGGCGCAGCGCGGCAAGCCGGTACTGGTCGGCGGCTATTCGGCTGCGCCCGAGTTTCGCCCCGCTTTGTCGGAGCACCCGCCCGTGACGATGTTCGTCCATCCCGATGAGGCCTCCGCCGCACTCGAGCGGCTGGTGGCCGATGCCGATCTGCGGCACGATCTCGGGCGGCGCGCGGAAGCGTTCGTGCGCAGCCACTGGTCTCCGGCGGCGGTCGCCGGACGCTATCTGCGGCTGCTGAAGGGCGAGGCGCCGGCCGAGTGGTTCGTCGAGCCCGGCGCCTATATCTACGTCCACGGCGCAGGTCTGCCCGAGGCGGAAGCGCGCGCGATCGTCGGCGCGGTCGTCGCGGAACGCGGCGAGGGGGCGCTCCAGCTCGATCACCTCCCGGCGCTCCGCGAGGCGTTCCGCCGCTTCGGCGCCGGCGAGGAGGCGCCGGCGCCATGATGCGCGCGCTGTTCCGGGACACGATCATCTACGGCCTCTCGGCGGTCCTCTCGCGCGGCCTCTCGCTGATCGTCCTTCCCATCTACACCCGCATCCTCGCGCCGACCGATTACGGCGTGCTCGACATGGTGATGGTGGTCGGCACGTTCGCCACCCTGCTCGTCGCGCTCGAGATCACGCAGGCGCTCGCCCGCTTCTACGGCGACACCGAAGGCGCCGAGGCCAAGCGGCGGATGGCGAGCACGGCGCTGTGGTTCACGCTCGCCGCCTACGCCGTCGCCTCGGCGATCGCCTTCGCAGTGGCCGAGCCGATTGCGGCGTGGCTGCTCGGCAGCGCGGAGATGGCGGGGGCCTTGCGGGTCGGCCTGGCGGGGATCGCCGCCAACGGGCTCTTCTACCTCGTCCAGAACCAACTCCGCTTCGAGCTTCGCAGCGGCGCCTATGCCGCGATCAGCCTCGTCTACTCGATCGCCATGGTCGGTCTGGGAGTGCTGCTCGGCTACGGCTTCGATCTGGGCCTGATCGGCGTCCTCTGGGGGCAGTTCGCCGGCACGCTGCTCGCCGGGCTGCTCGGCGTCTGGCTGCTGCGCGGGAGCTGGGGATGGACGTTCGACGGGGCTCTCCTGCGCTCCATGCTGCTGTTCTCGCTCCCCCTCGTCCCATCGGGCCTGGCGAGCTTCTTCACCCTCTACAGCAACCGCCTGCTCCTGAACGAGCTCGAGGGCCTCGACGCCGTCGGCCTGTTCGGCGTG
>DASWMB010000085.1:0-10681 GCA_036399955.1 Allosphingosinicella sp.
GGAGTCGGTGCTTGCCCCAGCGCGCCTATACTCCTGCCCAAGTGTCTGCACAAGTCACTCAAAATGCCCGTGAATATTTCCTGCTTTTCCCTCCGCGGGCGTGCCTTTTCGGCCACTTTGCCGACGCGCGTGGCGCTTCTCGCGGCGTCAGGCGGGGGGCCGCCGAATCGGGTGCGCCGCCGTGCGCCGGAGGACTGGCGAATCCGCGCGCAAGATCAAGAAACTGCACGCCGATCCTTTACGGCCCCGCCAGCGCTGTCCTGATTTGAGACGCAAGTGCGCGCAACGGCCCCAGAACAGCCCAAACATGGTTAACGTGCTTGATCTTAAACCAATCATTTGCATCTGCTGACCATAGCCGAAACAGCGGCGGAGTACTTCGGCTCATCGGAGTAACCGGCCGCTGGTGGTCAGGAACAGGTGCTCTATGTCGGTAAGAATGGCTTTGGCGCAACTGTGCGCCTGCGCATGCGGAGGGGCAATCATCGGTGGGGGCGCCGTCCATGTCGTGGAGAACCCGCCCTCGCGTCCGGCCATCATCAAGCAGGCCAAGGCGAGCACGGCGACGGTTCGCCGCGCCGCCGGCCAGCAGCAGCGGCGACGGGTCGTCCGGCGCAGCGTGCGCCGCACGACCTGCGTGACGCCGCCCTCACGGGTGACGACGCGCACGATCACGCAGCCGGCGCCGATGCCGTTCATGCCGCCGCCCCCGCCGCCGTTCGTCGGCCAGATGCCGATCACCGGCAGCGGCGGCGTTCCCGCGGTCGTGATCGGCGGCAGCGGCGGCTTCGGCGGCGGCTTCGGCGGCGGCTTCTTCTCCGGCGGCTTCTTCGGCGGATCGAGCAGCGGCAACGCCTTCTTCACCGCCTCGACCTCGACCTCCACGGGCGGCGTCTCGACCACCTCGGGCGGAAGCTCGACGTCGACCTCGAGCGGCGGCTCGGGCGGCAGCTCGACCTCTACCGGCGGCCTTTCGACCTCGACCTCGACGTCCAGCGGCGGCAGCTCCACCTCCACCGGCGGCAGCTCGACCTCCAGCGGCGGCAGCTCGACCTCCACGTCGAGCGGCGTGTCGACCTCCACGGGCGGCGTCTCGACCTCCACCGGGGGCGTCTCCACCTCGACCGGCGGCGTCTCCACATCGAGCGGCAACGTCTCCACGTCGAGCGGCGTCTCGACTTCGAGCGGGGTTTCGACTTCGAGCGGGAACGTGTCGACGTCGAGCGGCATCTCGTCGACCACGTCTTCGAGCGGGAACGTCTCGACGAGCTCGTCGAGCGCGTCCTCCGCGTCGAGCGCCTCTTCGGCCTCGTCCGCGTCGAGCGGCGGCGGATCGAGCAGCTTCGGCAGCAGCGCCTCGACCAGCGCCAGCTCGGCCTCGTCGGCCTCCTCGGCTTCGTCCGCCTCCTCCGCCTCGTCGGCGTCGAGCGCGAGCTCGAGCGGCGGATCGAGCGGCAACCCGCCCGGCACGCCGGTCCCCGCGCCGCCGATGATCCTGCTGTTCGGCGCAGCCGCGGCGGCGCTCGTCGCCCGCCACAGGCTCGGCCGCAAGAGCGCCTGACCCGGCGCTACGGCGCATGAAAAAGGCCCCGCCGGAGCGCCCGGCGGGGCCTTTCTCGCCTCCAGGGGCGTCTAGTCGTAGGCGAGCAATGCCTTCTCGATCTGCTCGACCGGCATATTGGTGAGGTCCTTCGGGATCTCCGCGGTGAGGCGCTTCTCGACCTCCTTGTGGTAGTGCTTCCTGAGCTCGCTCAGCGTCTTGGGGGGCGCGACGACGACCAGCTGGCCGAGGTCGTTGCGGAGCGCCCAGCGCTTCAGCATGTCGGCGATATCGTGGGCGAAGCGGTCCTTCTCCAGCTGGTGGAAATCCGTCTCTTCATAGGCGCTGCGGCCGGGGCCGACGCCGTGACGCCGCCCCGCTTCGTCGGTCTTGTGCTCGACATTCTCGGGATTTTCCTGCTCCCGGTTCCGCTCGACGATGAGCCGCGGATAGTCCGCGTCGCCCTCGTTGCGGAAGAACAGCATCTTCTCGCCGTCCGCGACCACCACGAAGCTGTTGTGGGGAAGCCTCATCTTTTTCTCCTCCTGGCTTTGGCCGTCCAACGCGGCAGCGCCATGCGGGTTGCCGGGGCGAGACCGGCTGGGGCATAGCGGCGGCGATGCGCATCCTCCTCACCAACGACGACGGCGTCAACGCACGCGGCCTCAAGGTGCTGGAGCGGATCGCCGGCGCCTTTTCGGACGACGTCTGGATCGTCGCTCCCACTGAGGAGCAATCGGGCGCCGGCCACTCGCTGACGCTGACCGTGCCGGTGCGGGTGAGGAAGCTGGGCGAGCGACGCTTCTGCGTCACCGGCACGCCGACGGACGCGGTGATGATGGGTCTCGCCGAGATCATGAAGGAGGCGCGGCCGGACCTCATCCTCTCCGGCGTCAACCGCGGCGCAAACCTGGGCGAGGACGTCACCTATTCGGGGACCGTGTCGGCTGCGATGGAGGGAGCGCTCGCCGGCATCCCCTCGATCGCGCTCAGCCAGAGCTACGCACGGCAAGGCATGGGCGACGCCGTCCCCTTCGCCGCCGCAGAAGCGTGGGGCGAGCGCGTGCTCAGGCCGCTGATCGCGACGCCGATGGCGCCGCGGACGCTCGTCAACGTCAACTTCCCCGCCCTTCCCGCGGACGAGGTGCGCGGCGTGAAAATCGCCCGCCAGGGACTGCGCGACTATGGCCGGCTCAAGATCGACCATCGCACCGACCCGCGCGGCTACGACTATTACTGGTTCGCGCTCGGCCCGATGATCGAGACGCCGGGCCATTCGACCGACCTCGAGGCGGTCGCCGACGGCTTCGTCTCGGTGACGCCCCTCCATCTCGACCTCACCCACGAGCCCTCGCTCGCGCGGCTGGCGGAGCTTTACGGCTGATGCGCCCGGGCCGCCGCGGACCGGACCATCTGCTGCTGCGGCGCAAGAGCCCGTTGCCGGTCTGGGCGCAGCTCGCGTGGCGGGTGGGGCTGGTGCTCGGGCTGCTCATCCTGGTGATCGGGCTGCACTGGATCGAGCGCGACGGCCTCAGGGACAGCTACGACGGCCATGTCAGCTTCGTCGACGTCATCTATTTCACCATGATCAGCATCACCACCACGGGCTATGGCGACATCGTCCCTGTCGGCAACCACACCCGGCTGTTCGACGCGCTGGTGGTGACGCCGATCCGGATCTTCTTCGTCCTCATCTTCGTCGGCACCGCCTACACCTTCGTGTTGAGGCGCACCTGGGACAAATGGCGTATGGAACGGCTTCAGCGGACATTATGCGGGCACGTCGTCGTGGCGGGCTCGGGCACGAGTGGATCGGAAGCGGTCGATGAGCTGATCGCCCGCGGCACGCCGGCGGGGACGATCGTCGTCATCGACAGCGACACCGAGGCGCTCGAGCGGCCGAAGTCGCTCGGCTGCCTCGTCCTCGAGGCGGACGCGACGCGCGACAAGACGCTGCAGGAGGTGCGCATCTCCGAAGCCGCGGCGATGATCGTCACCGCCGGACGGGACGATACCTCGATCCTGATCACGCTGACCGCGCGCCATCTGGCGCCCAGCCTGCCGATCAGCGTCTCGGTCAAGAACGAGGACAACGAGCTGCTCGCCCGCCAGGCCGGCGCGACGACGGTGATCAACCCGGTGAGCTTCGCCGGGCTGCTGCTCGCGAGCTCGACGACCGGGGCGCACATCTCCGACTATCTCGCCGATCTCGCCTCCAGCTCCGGCCGGGTGCAGCTCGCCGAGCGGCCCGTTCGCGACGACGAATGCGGCAAGCCGCTCTCGGCGCTCGCGAAGGGGATCGGCGTGCGCTTCTACCGCGACAACGTGCCCTACGGCTTCTGGGAGCCCGAAGCGGCGTCGCTGATGCCGGGCGACGTCATCGTCGAGATCCTGCCGACGATCGACAAGGAGGGCGGCCTCGCCGGCGACCCGGCGGCGCGGATCTAGATCCGCACTTGGCTGCCGACCTCTACGACGCGGTTGATCGGCAGGCTGAAGAATTCCATCGGGGATTCGGCGTTGCGCATCATCCAGGCGAACAGCTTCTCCCGCCACAGGGCCATGCCGCGAAGCTCGGAGGCGAGCAGGGTCTGGCGCGACAGGAAGAAGCTGGTGTCCATCATCTTGAACGGGAAGCCGCACTGGCTGACGCCTTCGAGCGCGGCGGGGACGTGCATCTCCTCCATGAAGCCGAACTTGAGCACGATCCGGTAGAAGCCGGCGCCCAGTTCCTCGACGCGGCATCGCCGCTCGCTGTCGATCGTCGGCACGTCCTGGATGTCGACGGTGAGGAAGATGCAGCGCTCGTGCAGCACCTTGTTGTGCTTGAGATTGTGGAGGAGCGCGTGCGGTACACCGTCGGACTGCGAGGTCATGAAGACCGCCGTACCCGGCACCCGGATCGCGGAACGGGTCGCCGACCTGATGAACAGCTCGAGCGGGATCTCGCCTTCGCGCAGCTGCTTCTTGAGGAGCTTCCTCCCGGTCGCCCAGGTGGTCAGCAGGGTGAAGGCGATGACGCCGATGAGGAGCGGGAACCACCCTCCTTCCGGGACCTTCAGGAGGTTCGCCGCGAAATAGGCGGTGTCGACGATGAAGAAGAGGGCGAGCAGCGCGCCGGCCAGCCACCTGTTCCACCGCCAGAGCGAGAAGAGCACCACTGCGAGCAGGCAGGTGTCGATGAACATCGCTCCGGTCACGGCGATGCCGTAGGCGGCGGTGAGATTGCTCGAGGTCTTGAACACGAGGATCAGCACGATCACCGCCACCAGCAGCGCCCAGTTCACCGTCGGGATGTAGATCTGGCTGTAGGCGGAAGCGCTGGTGTGCATGATCCGGAGCCGCGGGATGAAGCCGAGGTGGATCGCCTGCTGCGTAACGGAGAAGGCGCCGGAGATCACCGCCTGCGAGGCGATCACCGTCGCTGCCGTCGCGATCAGCACCAGAGGCAGCCGGAACCATTCCGGCGCCATCAGGAAGAAGGGATTGCGCGGTTCGCCCTCGGCCGTGAACATGCTGAAGCCCGGCTCCAGGATCATCGCGCCCTGGCCCAGATAGTTGATCATGATCGCGGGAAGGACGAAGTAGATCCACGCGACCTTGATCGGGCGGCGGCCGAAATGCCCCATGTCGGCGTAGAGCGCCTCCGCGCCGGTGACGGCGAGGACGACCGAACCCAGCGAGACGAAGGCCATGAACGGCCCGTCGATGAAGAAATGGATCGCATAGGTCGGCGACAATGCGGCGATCACGCCGGGATTGTTCATCAGGCTGGCGATCCCGAGGACCGTCAGGGTCAGGAAGTAGATGCTGACGACGGGCCCGAACAATGTGCCCACGGCCGCCGTGCCGCGCCTCTGGATCATGAACAGGCCGACGAGGATGCCGACGCCGAGCGGCAGCACATAGGGCTCGAGGCCGCGTTCGACGACGACGAGACCCTCCACTGCCGAGAGCACCGAGACGGCCGGCGTGATCATCGAATCGCCGTAGAAGAGCGCGCAGGCGAAGACGCCCAGCAGCACGATCCCGCCGCCCCATCGCGCGCCCTCGGTCTTGCGCGAGATCAGCGCGAGGAGGGCGAGCGAGCCGCCCTCGCCCTTGTTGTCGGCGCGCATCAGGATGGTGACGTATTTCAGCGTCACCACGATCATCATCGACCAGAAGATCAGGCTGAGCACGCCGAGCACATGGAGCCGGTCGACCGGGACCGGGTGGTGCCCGGCGAAAGTCTCGCGGAACGCGTAGAGGGGCGAGGTGCCGATGTCGCCGAAGACGATGCCGATCGCGCCCACGGTAAGCTTGAGGAGGCCGGCATTGTTATGCGCGTGGCCGTGGGCGGCATGCGGGTCGCGCATGTCCGGCGGGCCTCCCTGCGGCGTTGCGTCGCCGCCGGAGTCTCCGTCGCTGGTGTTTGATGCCGTCACTCGAAACAGCGCCTCCGCCGCGCCCTGCGCGGGCCGAGCGGCGCCCTAGGCCAAGGCGCGGGCGGCTTCAAGCGGGGGATCGTGCGCAGGAGGGACAGCGGCTCAGCGCGGCGGCCGCGGCGCCGGCTGCGAGCCTTCGCTCGGCCCGGCCGCGCGGGGCCAGCCGTCTTCCCAGACGAGCCGGTCGATCAGCATCACGCGCCGCGTGTTGACCTCGTCCGTCGGGAGGGTCCGCGGCCGCCTCGCATCGACGGCGTGATAGACGATCCAGTCGGTGCCGGCGGCGTCGCGGACGACGCTGTTGTGGCCGGGCCCGATCCAGCGGGCGGTGCGCTCGAGAATGACGCCGCGGCGCTCGGGGATCATTTCGAACGGCCCGGTGGCGCTGCGCGAGCGGGCGACGAGCGCGGCATAATGGATGTTCGGCCCGCAGCAATTGTCGCCCGAGAAGAAGAGATAATAATAGCCGCCGCGCCGGATCACCCAGGCGCCCTCGACGAGGCGGCGGTAATTGGCGGGATCGTCGGTCGAGTCGACCGCGACGAGGTCCACGGGGGCGCTTCCGGCGGCAAAGGAGATCCGGTCCTCGGCGAGCTCCTGCACCTTGATCGGGCCGAAGCCGGACCCCCAATAGAGGAGGCGCCTCCCGGTCTCGGGATCGTCGAACGAGAAGGGATCGATGTTGACGAAGCTGGGGCCGCACTGGAGCGGCCGGCCGATGTCGGTGAACGGACCTTCCGGGCGGTCGGCGGTGGCGACGGCGAGGCAGAGGCCGCGGGTCTGATCGGTGAGCGCCGCATCGGGCTTGGCCGAATAATAGAGGTAGTAGCGGCCGTTGTGGAGGGCGACGTCGGGCGCCCAGAAATCCTGCGTGCGCGCCGCCCACGACGGCTTGGCGGGAAGCCCGTCGCCGAGATGCTCCCAGGCGACGAGGTCGCGCGAGCGGGCGACCTGGATGTTGAAGGTGGTGCCGCCGCGCGTCGTCTGCGTCGCATAGGCGTAATAGAAGCCGTCGGGCGCGCGCAGCACGGCCGGATCGGGGAAGTCGGCGTCGAGAACGGGGTTGCTGTAGCTGGCGGCGGCGGCGGAGCGTTCCGCCGAGGGCGCGGCGCAGCCGGATACGAGGAGCAGGGCGAGCGCGAGAGCGGCGGTCTTCATGTGAGCATGTGTCGCACCGCTTTTGCGATGTGGCAAATCTGCGCTAGACTGCGGCAGGATCGGGGGACTCTTCAAGGACATGGCGACCACGGCACCGCCGCTGCTGCACGAGGCCGAGGCCGCCGCGGCGCCGGCGCGCCGTCGCTTCGTGCCGAATCTGTTCAGGCCGCCGCAGCGCTTTGCGCCGGGCATCGAGGCGGCGTTCGAGGAGGAAGCGGCGCAGCGCTCGGCCTCGGCGCGGCGGGCGGCGCTGGTCCTCGTCCTCCTCGTCTGGGTGCTCTATTTCGGCTGGGACATCTTCCACAGCTACCGCAACAAGGAGATGCGCGAGTTCCTGCCGGAGATCTTCGCGCTCCGCCTGGTCGGCGTCGCCTGGATCGGCCTGTCCGCGGTCGCCCTGATCAAGCGCGCGGCGAGCACGCGGGCGGCAGATTTCGTGCTCGCCTCCTGCCTCGCCGTGCTGTTCGTGCTGGCGCTGCTGATGGTGGCGGAGACGCCCTTCCCCTACAATTACCAGTTCTACTTCATCTGCCTGCCGCTGATCATGATGTTCATGTTCGGCCTCTTCGGCACCCGCTCGCGCATCCTTTACGGCCTGACCGGCTTCGCGATCGCTGCGAGCTTCGTCGTCCTCCCCTTCGCGCAGACGCTCGAATGGAATCCGGGGGCGGACAAGACCTTCGACTATTTCATCTTCCGTTCCTGGAACTACCATTTCCTGGCCTCGATCCTCTACCTCTTCTCCTTCGCCGCGATCGGCTGCGCGGTGGCGGTGGAGCGCGAGCGGGCGGCGCGCGAGGTCTTCGCCCGCGAACGCGAGCTCGAGACCGTCAATCAGGCGCTGCGCGGCAGCGAGCGCGAGACGCAGGCCAAGACGGCGGCGCTGATCAAGGTGAAGGACGAGCTGAGGACGCTCGCCGAGCAGCAGAATGTCGCCAAATCCAAGTTCCTCGCCGACGCCGCCCACGACCTCCGGCAGCCGATGCAGGCACTGACGACTTTGCTGGCCGCGTCGCGCCATGCGATCGAGCAGGGCGACACGGCGAAATCGGCCGAGCTCCTCGCGCTCGCCGACGACGCCTCGCGGCTCACCCGCACATCGCTCAATGCGGTGCTCGAGATCTCGCGGCTGGAGACCGGCTTCGTCTCGGCCGATTATTCGAGCTTCGACGCGGCGGCCTTCGTCGAGGAGACGATCGCGCCCTGCCTGCCCTTCGCGGCCGAGCGCGGCGTCGACATCCGCATCCGCGCGCCGCGGCGGCGGGTCGCGGTGCGCAGCGACCGCCATCTGCTCGGCCGCGTGCTCGCCAATCTGGTCTCGAACGCGGTCAAGTACAGCGACCCGCGCAAGGCGCCGCGGGCCGTGCTGGTGGGCATCGTCGTCCTGCCGAGCCGGGTGCGGATCGACGTCGTCGACAACGGCGTCGGCATCGAGGAGGGGGATTGGGCGAAGGTGTTCCAGCCCTTCGTGCAGCTCGGCAACCCGGAGCGGGACCGGGAGAAGGGAGTCGGCCTCGGCCTCTCGATCGTCAACGCGATCATGCCGCTCCTCGCCGAGCACCGGCTCGACATGCGCTCGCGGCCCGGGAGGGGCACGCGCTTCTCGCTGGAGCTGCCGCCGGCGGAGGACCAGAGCGCGGCCGACGCCGCTCCCGCCGCGCCCGCGCAGGACGCGCCGGACCTTGCCGGCACCTACATCCTCTATGTCGAGGACGATCCGCTGGTCCGGAAGGCGACCGGTGCGCTCTTCGAGAGCCGCGAGATCCTCTACGAGGCCTATGGCTCCTACAAGGAGCTCGAGGCGGCGCTGCCGACGCTGGAGCGGACGCCCGACCTCCTCATTACCGACTATCGCCTGCCCGACGGGCGGACGGCGGAGGACGTGGTGCGGGCGACCACCGATGCGTTCGAAGGCCCGCTGCCGCTCCTCGTCGTCACCGGCGAGATGGGCACGCTCGGCGAGAGCGAGGCCTGGGTGGGTGCCGGCCGGGTGCTGAGGAAGCCGGTCGCGCCGGAGATCCTGGTGGCGCAGATCAGCGCGCTGGCGCCGCCGCCGCTGCCGCCGCCGGCGGGGGAATGACGATCCCGCGCCGCGACACCTCGATCAGGAGCTCGGTCCGCCGCGCCACCTTGAACTGGCGGAACAGCCGCGGGAGATAATCCTTCCGGACCGTCCCCTCCTCGATCCCCATGTTGCGGGCGATCGATTTGTTCGGGAGGCCCTGGCAGACATAATAGAGGACTTCGAGTGCGCGGCCGCTGATGCCGAGCGAGTCCGCGGCGACCGGGGCGGGCGGCGCGGCGGGCGCGGGCGGGCTGAAGCCGCCGCGGCCGATGACGTTGGCGGGCAGGAAGATGCTCCCCTGGAAGACGGTGTCGAGCGCGCGGCGGAACAGGCCCTCGCTGTCCATGTCCTTGAGGATGTAGCCGCTGGCGCCTTCGTTGAGGCACTCCATCACCACCTCCTTGTCGGAGCGGCCGGAGAGCATGATCGCGCGCGTGTCGAGCTCGCGCTCGCGCAGCCAGCGGAGGAAATCGAGGCCGGAGCGGCCGCCCTTGAGGTCGATGTCGAGGAAGGCGATGTCGAACCGGTCCGCCTCGACCCGCGCCACCGCCTGCTCGTAGCTCGAGGCTTCCTGGATCTGGGCGCGCGGCTCGCTGATCTGGATGAGCTCGCGAAGGCCCGCTCGGACCAGGGCCTGGTCCTCGAGCAGCAGGATGGAGAGCGTTCGCGGAGCCATGGAGGCTAGCCTAGCGGCGGGCGCCGATGTGGGCCACCCGACATCTGTCGGAACATGTCGCGCCGACACCTGTCGGACCTGTTTCCCGACACCTGCGGGAATGATCCGCGGCCCCGGCTTTGCGACAAAGGCTGCATCGGCCGACCCGCAACGAGGCGGCCGCAACAAAGCAGGGAGACCCTTCATGACCAGCTTCGCCGCCTTCGCCCGCCGCTCCGCCTTCTCGCTGAGCGCCCTTGCCGCCGTCGCTCTCGCCACCGCGCCCGCCCTCGCGCAGGGCCGCGACGGGAACGACCGCCGCGTGCTGATCGAGAACCGTTCCGGCCAGGCCATCCTCTACGTCCGCGGCTCGCCGACCACGAACTCGAGCTTCGGCGAGGACCGGATCGCGGACCGCGTGGTCGGCTCGGGCCAGCAGACCGTCGTCGACTTCGACAGCGGCAGCCACGCCTGCATGTATGATCTTCGCGTGACGCTCGCCGACGGCAGCAATGTCGACCGCATGAACGTCAACGTCTGCCGGGTCAGCCGCTGGACGATCGGCAGCCGGTCGAACGAGCTGCGCTGAGTTGCGGCGCGGGGCGGGAGGAGCGTCCGGCGGGCGCTCCTCCCCTTCACGTGCCACGCGCCGGCGCCGGTCCCGGCCGCGCGCGCCGACCGAAAGCCTGGAGGGCCGTCAGAGCCCTTCGATGAACTCGGGCGGCACTCGATCGGTGAGCCAGACGCCATTGGCGGTCAGCAGGAAGACATGGCCCGCCGCGCCCATGTCGGCGGGGCACGAACGCCGAGGATCACCGGGGCGCCGCGGCGGGCGC
>DASWMB010000086.1:0-2010 GCA_036399955.1 Allosphingosinicella sp.
GGCTTTCCGAAACCCAACCGACAGGCCGGCATGAACGACGAGCAGAGCCAGGTCGCTATTCCTTTGCTGGAGGAGCGGCTGATCACCGGCAAGCGCGAGGTCGAGACCGGCCGCGTGCGGGTCCGGACCGTGATCGACGAGCATGAGACGATCGTGCGCGACACGCTGGCCCGCGGCAGCGTCGAGGTCGAACGCGTGCCGATGCACGTCGAAGTATCCGAAGTGCCGCAGCCGCGCGAGGAGGGCGACGTCCTGATCGTGCCGGTCGTGCAGGAAGTGCTGGTGGTCGAGAAGAAACTGATCCTGACCGAGGAGCTGCGGCTGCACCGGAAGACCAGCACCGAAGACTATGCGCAACCCGTCACGCTGCGATCGCAGCGAGCGGTGGTGGAGCGCGAAGAGACGAGCGGGGAAACAACCTAAGCAAGGAGTAAGACCTAATGTCGCGTACCGTAACCGCCATGTTCGATAGCCGCCCCGAGGCCGAAGCCGCCAAGGCCCGCCTCATCTCTTCCGACATCGATGCCGACAGCATCCGCATCATCGACAAAAGTTATTCCGGCAGTTCCGGCGGTTCGGATACGTCCGAGGGCCAGGGCTTCTGGGCCTCGCTGAAGGACATGTTCATGCCCGACGAGGATCGCCACGCTTACGGCGAAGCGATCGACCGCGGCGGTTTCCTGCTCTGCGCCCAGGTCGACGAGACCGACGCCGACCGCGCCATCTCGCTGCTCGATGAATCCGACAGCGTCGATTTCGACCAGCGCGAGCAAGAATGGCGTAGTGACGGCTGGCAGGGCCAGTATGCCGGCGCCTCCGGCTTCGGCGGCGGCACCGCTTCCAGCTTCCAGGCCGACGCCAATACCGGTTTCAGCCAGGGCGACGCCAACACCGGTTTCGACCGGGGCGAGCGCTCGCAGACGGTGGCGGAAGAGCATATCCCGATCGTCGAGGAAGAGCTTCGCGTCGGCAAGCGCGAGGTCAGCCGCGGCGGCGCCCGTGTGCGCTCCTATATCCGCGAGACTCCGGTCCACGAGCAGATCAACCTGCGCGAGGAGCATGTCAGCGTCGAGCGCCGGCCGGTCAATGAGACGCTTCGCGCCGGCGACCTCGAAGGTAATGACATCCTTCGCGAGCGCAACATCGAGATGACGGAAACGGCTGAAGAGTCGGTCGTCGCCAAGGAAGCGCGGGTCCGCGAAGAGCTGGTCGTCCGCAAGACCGCCGAAGAGCATGTCGAGAATATCGACGACACCGTGCGCCGCACCGAAGTCGAAGTCGACGAGGGCGTCACCGGATCGGGCGACCGTTCGGCCTTCGGCAGCTTCGGCAACCAGCAGACCGAGAGCGAGAGCGGCTTCAGCGAATCCCGTTCCGACCTCGAGCGGACGGACCGCGACAAAGGCTTCTGATCTCCGGATCGAAGCGAAAGCGAGAGGGCGGCCCCAGGGCCGCCCTCTTTTTTTGCGTCAGACCCGGCCCGCCGTGCTGTCGTCCGCCCGGTCGCGATGCACGAAGCCGAAATAAGCGGCGACTGCGGCGAGCAGCACGTGCAGCCAGACGTCGTGACCGTAGAGCGGCGCCAGCCCGAAGCTGGTATCGGTGGCGTCGATCAGCCCCATCACCGCCAGCACGGCATAGATGATCGCCACGCTTTTGGCGTAGCCCTTGGCGCCCGACAGGCTGCGATAGGCGAGCAGGCCCCAGATGCCGAAAGCGATATGGATGATGTTGTGGACCGTATTGACCGGGAACAGCCCGAGTTCGTGGCCATAACCGTGGGTGATCGCAAGATCCGGGTCCGGCGTCCCGGGCTGGAGCAGCCCCGGTATGAAGCCGCCGGCTCCCACGATCAGAAATACGATGCCAAAGATCAGCGCAAAGGTACGGGTACTCATCAGCAGTCCTCCTGTTGGCGTTTTACGCGCACCCGGTTCGATTTTTCACCGCTCCCCCAAGCGCCTAACGCTCATTTCGGTTCCGTCAGAACCCCCTCTTCTTGGCGCGCGC
>DASWMB010000087.1:0-7529 GCA_036399955.1 Allosphingosinicella sp.
TGCCTTCGACAGGCTCAGGGCTAGCGGTTTTGGGCGGACGCGCGCGCGGCGGGACCAGCTGCGGCGGGCGCTTCGTCGGTCCGGATGATGACCTCGTCCGGGCGGACGAGGCCGAGGTCGCGGCGCACCAGCTCCTCGACGAGATCGGGATCGGCGCTACGCGGATCGAGCAGGTCCGCGCGGCGGGAGAGCCGCGCCTTCTCCGCCTCGAGCTCGGCGAGGACGACCGCGCGCTCCACCTTCTGACGCCGATAGTCTCCCCAGGAGAAGACGCCGTTGTCGCCGACCAGCGCGTAGCCGACGAAGTTCGCGATGATGAGAAAGGCGAGCGCCGGCATCGCCGCCCGCCTGATCAGTGAAAGTGGATTCCGAACCCCGCCCATCGCTTTGTTACAGAATCAGGAAAAGGACGGAGAATCAAGCGCTCATCTGTGATTATCGCCGAAAGGACTCAGATTGGCGGCGAAACGCAGTCACCCGCCCCGACGGGCGAAGATCGCACGCCCCGCATAGGCGGCAGAGGTCCCCAGCTCCTCCTCGATGCGGATGAGCTGGTTGTACTTCGCGAGCCGGTCAGAGCGTGCGAGCGAGCCGGTCTTGATCTGCCCGCAATTGGTGGCGACGGCGAGGTCGGCGATGGTCGTGTCCTCGGTCTCGCCGGAGCGGTGCGACATGACCGCCGTGTAGCCGGCGCGGTGGGCGGTCTCGACCGCCTCGAGCGTCTCGGTGAGCGTCCCGATCTGGTTGACCTTGATCAGGATCGAATTGGCGATGCCGCGCTCGATGCCGCTCCGGAGGCGCTTGGGATTGGTGACGAACAGGTCGTCGCCGACCAGCTGGACCTCGCCGCCGAGCCGCTCGGTGAGCAGCTTCCACCCGTCCCAGTCGTCCTCGGCCATGCCGTCCTCGATCGAGCGGATCGGATAGTCGCGCGCGAGCTCGGCGAGATAGTGGACCATTTCCGCCGAGGAGAAGGTCCGTCCCTCCCCTCCCATCCGGTAGGCGCCGTCGCGATAATATTCGGTGGCGGCGCAGTCGAGCGCGAGGACGACGTCGTCGCCGGGGCGGTAGCCCGCCTGCTCGACGGACTTCATGATGAAATCGAGCGCGTCGCGGGTCTTGCCGAGGTCGGGCGCGAAGCCGCCCTCGTCGCCGACGGCCGTCGAGAGACCCGCCTCCGACAGGCCCTTCTTCAGCGTGTGGAAGATCTCGGCCCCGCAGCGCACCGCCTCGCACAGGCTCTCGGCGCCGACCGGCATGACCATGAACTCCTGGAAGTCGATCGCATTGTCGGCATGCTCGCCGCCGTTCAAGATGTTCATCATCGGCGTAGGGAGCAGATGCGCCGAGACGCCCCCGACATAGCGGTAGAGCGGCAGGCCCCGCGCGTCGGCGGCCGCCTTCGCGACGGCGAGGCTGACGCCGAGAATCGCGTTGGCGCCGAGCCGGCTCTTATTCTCTGTCCCGTCGAGATCGATCAGCAGCGAGTCGATCTCGGCCTGGTCCTCGGCGTCGAGGCCGACGATCACCTCCGAAATCTCGCCGCGGACCGCGTCGACCGCCTCGCTGACGCCCTTGCCGAGCCAGCGGCTCTTGTCGCCGTCGCGCTTCTCGACCGCCTCATGCGCGCCGGTCGAGGCGCCGGAGGGCACCGCCGCCCGGCCGGTCGAGCCGTCTTCGAGCAGCACTTCGACCTCGACCGTGGGATTGCCGCGGCTGTCGAGGATCTGGCGGGCGTGGACGTCGATAATGGCGGTCATCTTGTTACGGCCTCGTCATGAACTATCTTGGGGTGCGTGCGCGGCTTAGAAGCCCGGCACCGGAGACGCAACTTTCCCGGTCTGCCGGAACGGAAGCCGCCGTGCATGTGTTTGTGGGAAGCGAAACGCACCCCCCTCGTACAGCTTACGGAGACAGATATGCCCCCTCGCGATCAAGACCTTCCCGAAGGCACCGACAAGGTCGTGGCCGGCGCTTCGAGGACCGATACCGGTGGCTCTGGCGGCACTGGCGGATCCGGCGGGACGACCGGCGGCGGCGGCTCTGGCGGCGGCTTCGTCGCCAAGGGCGGCGGCAACGACACCGGCGGCAGCGCTGCCAGCGGCGGCGGCGGCGGCGGTCTCTCGACCGATAAGATCGTCGGGCAGGTACGCGACCAGGTCTCGAGCCTGCGCGAGCAGGCGACCGACAAGGCGCGCGGCTTCGCGGAAGGCGGCAAGGACCGGACAACGCAGCTCCTCGACGACCTGTCCGAGATCATCCACGACGCCGCGCGGTCGATCGACGACCGGCTCGGCGACCAATATGGCGAATATGCCCACCGCGCCGGCAACGCCGTGGCGGGTCTCGCGGGGAACCTGCGCGAGAAGAGCCTCGAGGATCTGATCGCGGGCACGCGCTCGGTGGTCCGCAAGAGCCCGGCCGTGACCGTCGGAACCGCGGCGCTGCTCGGCTTCGTCCTCGTCCGGTTGGTCAAGAGCGGCCTCGAGCCCGACGGCGGCACCGGCACCGGCACGGCTGCCCGCACCACCGGCGGCGCGGGCGGCGGCGGCGGGCGCTCCGGCGGAGGAAGTTCCGGCGGCGGAGCCTGAGGCTTGGACGCGCCGCTCCGCAACCCCCAGGAAGATTCGATCGCCGACCTCGTCGGACGGCTGATCGATGAAGGCCGCGATGTCGCGCGGTCGGAGGTCAACCTCTACAAGCAGATTGCCCTCCGCCGCTCGGCGAAAGCGAAGAGCGGGCTCGTCCAGCTCGTCGCGGCCGGAATCCTCGCCTGGTTCGCCGGGCTGGCGCTGACCTTCGGGCTGGTGCTGGCGCTGGCAACGCTGATCGGGCCACTGGCAGCGGGCTTCGCGCTCGCCGCGCTGATGGGCGCGGCCGCCTTTTTCCTCCTCCGCAAGGGGCTCGCCGGCATGAAGGCGCTCTCGGGCGACGAGGAGGAGCGGCAGGCGCTTGAACGCGGTGAGGCGATCCCATGAACGCACAAGCGGTGGAAGCGGCGAAGCGCGAGGCCGAGGCGGCGCGGCGGCGGCTCGATACCACGCTCGTCGCGCTCCAGCAGCGGCTCCATCCCAAGGCGCTCGCCACCGAAGCGTGGGGCGAGGTCAAGGAAAAGAGCAGCGATCTCGCCGAAGGCGCGCTCGGCGCCGTCAAGCAGCGGCCGGGAGCGGTGTCGCTGGCGTTGGGGGCGGCGGTGCTGTTCCTCGCCCGCGATCCGCTCCGCCGCGCCGTCGGCCGCGCCTTCTCGCGGCGCGGCGCGGACGCGGAAGACGAGGAAGAAGACGACGGCCGGGTCACCACCCGGATCGATACCGAAACCGAAAACTATGATGCAGCGGCACCCTATGTAGGGGCGCCGCTTGGCGAAGGAGTGAGTTGAAATGACCGATACCAGGACCGAGACCACCGGCACCGGCACCAGCGACGGCGGCACTGCCGGCAGTCGTGGCGGCAGCACAGGCGGTGGCACGAACGGCGGCGGCGGTCGCGAGCGCAGCCGCGCCGCGGAGGCCTATGAGAGCAGCCGGGCGAAGACCAGCGCCGCCTTCTCGGGCGTGCGGGAGCGCGCCGCCGGCGCCGGCCGCAGGACGGCCGAGGAGATCAGCGCGAACCCGATGGCCGCCGTCGCCGGCGGTCTCGCGGTCGGAGCCCTCCTCGCCGCGCTCCTGCCGCGGACGGAGCGCGAGGCGCAACTCCTCGGCGGCGTCGGCGGCCGGATCAACGACGCGGCCCGCGAAGCCGCCCGCAGCGCCGCAGACGCCGGCCGTGCGCAGGTCGAGGAGCTGACAGAGAATGCCGCGACCAGGGTCGGCGAAGCCGTGATCGGGGCCGTGACCGCCACCGCCGGCGGCGGCAGCGACAAGAGCTGAGCGAAAGGGGGCGGTCGAGCGACCGTCCCCACCCTTGCCTGCGCTGCGGCGAGGCTGCAAAGCGAGCCACTATGAGCAAGCTCCACCTCGTGTTCGGAGGCCGGGTCAAGGACCCGCAGGGCCTCGACTTCGACATGTCGACGATCGACCTCGTCGGCCTCTATCCGGATTATGCCAGCGCGCTCGACGCCTGGCGCGGCAATGCCCAGCGCACCGTTGACGACGCAGAGATGAAATATGTCGTCGTCCACCTCCACCGCCTGCTCGAGCCGGAGCTGGGAAAGTGAGCTTGCCTCCCGTGCGCGGGAGCTAGGCTCTCCGATACCGGAACAACAGCAGCGGCCGCGCCAGCGCAAGTCCAGCGATGAAGCCGCCGATATGGGCGCCGATGGCGATGCTGATGCTGGCGCGGTACGTCACGTAGCCGACGATCAGCTGGAGCGCGACCCAGCCGGCCATCAACCACAGAGCATTGATCCAGAGCGCCAGCGTCGCGTTCCGGACCTTCACCCGGTTGCGCCCGAACAGCATCGCATAGGCGCCGAGCACCGCCGATCCCGCCCCGCTTGCGCCGATCATCGGCACCATGCTGCCGGGCTCCATGGCATAGTGGCCGGCGGCCGCGGCATAGGCGCCGACGACGTAGAGGACGACGAGGCTCGCCGGACCGAGCACGCCTTCGACGGCCCGGCCGCAGAACAGCAGGATCAGCAGGTTGAAGCCGATATGGATGAGGTCGGCATGCGCCAAGGTGGCGGTGAGCGGCGTCAGCCAGAGCGGCGCGCCGGGCGCATAGCCGTCGAACGAGAAGCGGTAGGGCATGAAGCCCGCCCAGCTTGCCGCGCGTGCCTCGAGCCCGGCGCCGTGGACGAGCACGAAGGCGATCAGGGTCGCGGCCGCGATCGCGAGCGTCGCCCTCGCCGTCCGCCAGCTCTCCGGAGGCCGCACCTCCCGCGCCCTCAGATGAACTCGACCTTCGCGATCTCGAAATATTTGTCGCCGGACGGCGCCGAGAACTCGACCTCGTCGCCGACATTGCGGCCGATCAGCGCCCGTCCGAGCGGCGAGTTGTAGCTGATCCGGCCGATCCTGGCGTCCGCCTCGGTCTCGCCGACGATCTGGTACTTCACCGGCTTGTCGTTCTCGTCGAGCAAATGGACGGTGGCCCCGAACACCACCTTGTCGCCGGACAAAGTCGTCGGATCGATCACCTGGGCGCGGGAGAGCCGGTCCTCGATGTCGGCGATCTGCGCCTCGACCTGGCCCTGGCGCTCCTTGGCGGCATGATATTCGGCATTCTCGGAAAGATCGCCATGGCCGCGCGCTTCCTCGATCGCGTCGATGATCGACGGCCGCTCGATCATCTTCAGATGCCGGACGTCGTTCTGGAGCTTCTGATAGCCCTCGGCCAGCATCGGCATCTTGTCGACGGTCGCCATTGTCTTCGCCTTTCGTCAAAACTTCGCTTCGCGCCGCCCTGCCGGAGAGGACGGCCTGATCAGGATCAGCTTGTCGCGGGGGGTTACGCTTTCGAAACGGAATAATAGTCCTGCAGCGAGCGAACTTCAAGGTTGCGCTCCCGCGCCGCCCCGATCGCCCTCACCACGGCGACGCTCGCGGCGGCGGTGGTGAAATAGGGGACGCGAGACATCAGCGCCGAAGCGCGGATCGACGCGGAGTCCTTGTGGCTCTGCCAGCCTTCGGTGGTGTTGAAGATGAGGGCCACATCCCCGTCCTTGATCCGGTCGACGATGTGCGGCCTGCCCTGCAGCACCTTGTTGACGCGCTCGACCTCGAGCCCCTCACCGGCGAGATAGGCGGCCGTGCCGCCGGTCGCGATCACCTTGAAGCCCAGTTCGATGATCGCGCGCACCGCAGGGAGAACCACCGGCTTGTCGCTGTCCTTCACCGAGACGAACAACGTGCCGCCGGACGGCAGCTCGATCCCGGCCCCCTGCTGCGACTTCAGGAAGGCGATCTCGAAATCGTCAGCGATTCCCATCACTTCGCCGGTCGATTTCATTTCCGGAGAGAGCACCGGATCGACGCCCGGGAAGCGCGCGAAGGGGAACACCGCCTCCTTCACCGCGACATGGGGGATGTCGCGGTGGATCGGGAGGAACTTGATCAGCGGCTCTCCCGCCATCACCCGCGCCGCGATCTTGGCGATGGGCGTGCCGATCGCCTTGGCGACGAACGGCACCGTCCGGCTCGCGCGCGGGTTGACCTCGATCAGGTAGACGAGGCCGTCCTTGACCGCGAACTGGACGTTCATCAGCCCCCTGACGCCGAGCCCCGTCGCCAGCACCCGCGTCTGCCGCTCGATCTCCGCGATGATGTCGCCCGGCAGGCTGTACGGCGGAAGCGAACAGGCGCTGTCGCCGGAATGGACGCCGGCCTCCTCGATATGCTGCATCACGCCGGCGATGCAGACGTCCTTTCCGTCGCAGATCGCATCGACGTCGACTTCGATCGCATCCCTCAGATACTGGTCGATCAGCACCGGGCTGTCGCCCGAGACCTGGACGGCGGTGACGATATAGTCGTCGAGCTGCGCCGGCCCGTCGACGATCTCCATCGCGCGGCCGCCGAGCACGTAAGAGGGCCGGGTGAGCACCGGATAGCCGATCCGCTCGGCGACCGCGATCGCCTCCTCGCGGCTGCGGGCGATGCCGTTCTCGGGCTGCCGGAGGCCGAGCTTGTGGACGAGCGCCGCGAAGCGCTCACGGTCCTCGGCGAGATCGATTGCATCGGGTGAGGTGCCGAGGATCGGAATCCCCTCCTTCTCCAGCGCCGCGGCGAGCTTCAGCGGCGTCTGGCCGCCGAACTGGACGATGACGCCGGCGAGCTCGCCGCGCGACTTTTCGACATGGAGGATCTCCAGCACGTCCTCGACCGTCAGCGGCTCGAAATAGAGCCGGTCCGAGGTGTCGTAATCGGTCGAGACGGTTTCGGGGTTGCAGTTGACCATGATGGTCTCGAACCCGGCCTCGGCCAGCGCATAGCAGGCATGGCAGCAGCAATAGTCGAACTCGATCCCCTGCCCGATCCGGTTCGGCCCGCCGCCGAGGATCACCACCTTGCGCCGGTCCGAGGGCTGGCTCTCGTCCTCCGGCTCGCCGAACGAGGGCGCCTCGTAGGTCGAGTACATATAGGGAGTCTTCGCCTCGAACTCGGCCGCGACCGTATCGATGCGCTTGAAGACCGGGCGGACGCCGAGCTTGTGGCGAAGCGCCCTCACCTCCTCCTCGGTGGTGGCGCCCGCCATCGCCTTCACCGCATCGTGGATGAGGCCGTGGCCGCGGGCGAGCGTCTTGCCGAGGCCGCCGGGAATATGGGCGGATTTGACGGCAAGCTCCGCCAGCCGCCGGTCGGAAAAGCCCATCGCCTTGAGGCGCCTCATGCCCGCCGCGTCGTTCGGGAGGCCGTTGCCGCAAATTGCCTCCTCCGCCTCGACGATCTCCCTGATCCGCTCAAGGAACCAGGGATCGTAGCGGGTGATCGCGTGGATTTCGGCGACCGTGAAGCCTTCGCGCAGCGCCTGGGCGGCGACCAGCAGCCGGTCGGGCGTGGCGCGGGCCAGCGCCGCCTCGATCTCGACGCGGGGCGCACCGTACAGCTCCTTGACGCCGTCGAAGCCGATCAGGCCGGTCTCGAGCC